>CANQXO010000007.1 GCA_947627825.1 uncultured Clostridia bacterium | reverse complement strand
CCACACAAACATACTTCCTAACTCTGCATCTGATACTACTTTCGTTCCATCATCTAAATATCCACCTTCTGCTGTTGGATTTCCTTTTTCACTTTCTTTATACTTTCCGTCTGACAACATTACATTTGCCCATTTTAAGTTTTTGTAATCGTACCATTCTTCATCTTCTTCATTCGTTATTACCCAACTTTGCTTTCCTTCATCATATTTTATTGGTATCATTCCTTCTGATACTTTGGGTTCGTTTACAATTTCTTTTTCATCATCATTTCTTCCTAGTCCCAAATTCCCTAACTCGTTTTCAAAATTCTTTAATACATCATCCTCTTCTTTTGCGGCTTTTTTATATTCTTCTGTTGTTTCTCTTGCCTTTTTTAATAGTCCGTTATCTCCGAATAGATAATCTTAGTGTTACTCCTGCTAAGATTAACATAATTATTATTGTTACTACTAGTGCAACAAGTGTTATTCCTTTGTTTTTCATACTTTTTAGCTCCTTTGCATTTTTCTTTAAGTTACTTACTTAAAGAAAAATACAAAAACACTTGCAAGCTATTTATTTCAATAGTTACAAGTGTTTTTTATTAATTCATATTTTTGGGCATTTATAATTTTTTGCTTTTTCTTTTTTCTTTATTTTTTATTGATATTTCAAGTATTTATTGTTATAATTATCTTATAAAAATTTCTTTAAGTAAGTAACTTAAAGAAATTTTATTTTATTATTTTGACGCTAAAATTATTTTTTAGTTATGCACTATTTCTGTTTTTCTAAATTTTCTATACTTTCTTCCTTTTCTTCCATTCTTTTTTCAATCATTTCTTTTCGTGCTTTTTCTTTTAGCCTTTCTTCGATAAAGTCGTCTGTAACAAGTTTAATAAGTGTTGCAACTGGAACTGCTATAAACATTCCAACTATTCCAAAATAAGCTCCTCCAAGAGTTACTGCAAAAATTACTAATAATGGACTTATCTTCAATCTTGAACTTGTAATTCTTGGATTGATAATGTTTGCATCTATTTGTTGTAAAATTATAACGACTATTGCCATTATAAGAGCTTGCTTCCATCCTCCTGTAATTAATGTAATTATAACTGCAATAGCGACTCCTATAATTGCTCCAAAGTATGGAATTAAGTTTGAAATTCCAATAAATACTCCTAAAAGAAGTGAATATTTTACTCCTATTATTGACATTGCAATGCTTGTAATAATCGCTACTACTATTGCATCAATTACTTGGCTTGATATGAATTTAAAAAATATTTGATTTCCATTTGAAAAATATCTTATAAATTTAGAATATCCTCTTGTTGTCATTATTGCTTTAGCTAATTTATTAATAAATTCAGCTATAGATTCTTTTTGAGCTAGTATATATATTGAGCAAATGAATGCAATAAATATGTTTAATACTGATTTTACTGCTCCAAAAGCTGAATTAACATAGGTTAAAATCTTGTCTGGAGTAAACATTTCCTCAAAATTTATTTTTTGTATATATTCAACAATTGGTTTTAATATATTAGTTTGAAGCCATGGAGAAATGTTTTTGTTTAGCTCGTTTGATACGATTGAGCTATAATAATTTTGTATGTTATTTACTAAGTCCACTATACTTTCAACTATTATTGGGACTATGAATTTTATAATTAATGCAATTATCGTTATTGCTAAAATATATACTACTGTTATGCTAATTCCCCTTGCGTGTTTTATTTTGCCTTTTTTTACAAGTAATTTTTCTACACTTTTGCAAGGAACATATAATATGTATGAAATAAGAATTCCTACTAAAAATGGTGCTAATGCTGAAAATAAATTTAATATCCATCTTCCTATTCCTGTAAAGTTGTCTAAAAATTTATATACTATAATTAAAATGATACCTATTGACACCCAGTATATCCATCTTTTTGTTCCTAATATCTTTTCTCTTTTCATAAACAAATCATTCCTTTCTTATTTTCTAAATATCAATATCTAATTCAACTGGACAATGGTCGCTACCTAGTACTTCACTATGTATTTTTGCGTCTATTATTTTGTCTTTAATTCTATCTGATACAATAAAATAATCTATTCTCCACCCTGCATTATTTTCTCTTGCGTGAAACATATATGACCACCATGTATATGAGTCAGTTTTATCTGGATATTTATATCTAAAAGTGTCTATAAATCCGCTATTTAATAGCTTTGTCATTTTGCTTCTTTCTTCATCTGTAAATCCTGCATTATGATGATTGCTTGATGGATTTTTTAAATCTATTTCTTTGTGTGCAACATTTAAATCGCCACAGTAAATTACTGGTTTTGTTTTGTCTAGTTCTTTCAAATAATCTATTATTTTGTCTTCCCACTCCATTCTATAATCTAGTCTTTCAAGTTCTCTCTTTGAGTTTGGGGTATAACAATTTACAATATAAAAGTCCTTAAATTCACAAGTTATTATTCTTCCTTCATCGTCTTCTCCATATTTAACTGAAATAGGTTCTTCTTTTGACATCGTTGCTGTTCCCGAATAACCCTTTTTAGTAGCACTATTCCAGTAATTATACTTTCTTAGGCTTTTCATTTTATCATCTACTTGCTCGTTTTGTAACTTTGTTTCTTGTATGCAAAAAATATCTGCATCTATTTTATCAAAAAAATCATAAAATCCTTTGTTTACTGCTGCTCTTATACCATTTACATTCCATGAAATAAGTTTCATAAAGTCCTCCATCTATTTTTATATTTTAAATCTACAAATAAAGCTAAAAAGCTGGATGCCAATAAATTGACATTCAGCTTTTGTTACGATTTTTAATACATTGAATTAAAATACCAGTTACCACCTATTTTAACACTTCCTGATGTTTGATATCCTCTAAATGATAGATATGAGTGGTTTCTTTTTCCATTTAATGCGTCTTCTACTGCTTGTTTTACGAAATCTGCATAATTACCGTTTAATCTTTTTACCCAATGTGAATCTATTGTATAACAGAATTGGTTAGGAGCCTTATATTGACTTAAAGGGTCTGTACCATTTCTTTGCCATTTACTACTTTGTGCTCTGTTACAAGCTGTTGTAATAACCGCTAGAGCTCCTTCATAGCTTGAGCTACATTCTTGTGCTGTTATAGCACATATTAAGTCTAATTCTTCTGGTGAATAACTCCATTTTCCTTCTGATACGAATGTTACACTTCTTGATGTAACTGATTTTGTTCTAACTTCTACTATTTTATCAACTGGTTCTTTTATAACTACTGATGATACTACTGTTCTTTCAATTTCTTCACCATTTTGATATTTTATTCTATATGTTACCTCTTTTATACCGTTAACACCTATTTGGGTAACCCTATTTTGAGTTGTGCTACTTCCATTTGATACATCTTTTGTAATTGTTTCGAATGGTATTTCTTCTTGAACTGTGATTACCTTTTCTACTATAGATGTATAACTTTGAAGTATTTCGTCTGCTGAGAAGAATATTTCTTCTGCTTTTTCCTTTGCTGTTCCTTTTTCTATTGTGATTGTTTTATTATCAGTTAATTCAGATTCTACATCTGGAGTAACAACTTCGTTTTCTAAAATGATAATGTGGTTTTCAGCTAATATATCAGATACTTTACTATTAGTTGTCATAACATTCATTTCATAGCCACTAGAAAGTATGATTTTAACTGAAACTAATCTTTCATTTGAAGCCATAACTCCAAGTGTTCCTGCTATGATGAAGAATACTATTAGTATTACTAGAATTCTTCTAAGTGGAAGCATTGACCTTTCTGGCTTCTCTTGTTTACTTAATCGTTTTCTCATAAAACCTCCTTCTTAAGTAACACAATATAAATTATACCACTTTTTATAAAATATGTCAAATTATTATGGCTTAGTTATGTTGACTTTCCGTAAGGTTTTGGCCTCTTGTCCTACTAACTGTAGTGACAAAAATTTTTCATATTTTTTAAAAAACTTTATATAATTTTTTAAGAGGTGTTTTATTTGAAGCGAGTTTTGTTCAATTTACTTTTAGTTAGCATTGTTGGTTTAGTAGTTTTAAATCATACTTATAAAAGTATTCAAGTGTCTGCGAACCTTACGGAGCCTTATATTTGGGATGCTTCTAAATCAAGCAGTAAAAATAGTGATTTTATTAAGTGGATTGACTTTAATGTGTGCTATGATGCTTTGGATTCTGCTTATAGATTAGATGTTAATTCATATAATACAGATTTTCATTATAGTTGGATTGAACTTTTAGCTTGTCTTGCTTGCAAATATGGAAATAATTTTAATCTTTATAAAAAGAAAGATTTGGATTCATATGCTAAACAAATAAAAGATGATGGTGGTACTCAAAATATTAGGCAAGAGTTAAAATATTTTGATTACTATTATGAGTGTTATTCTGCCATTTTAAGTGAATTTTTAGGTGTGAGAGATGATGGTAGTTATGGAATGAAAGTTTTTCTTCCTATAGCTAAAAATTATTCTTTTTCTCATTATAAAGATTTTGGAACTTCTAGGTCTTATGGTTTTAGTAGAACTCATCTTGGGCATGATTTAATGGGAAGTATTGGTACTCCTATTATTGCAGTAGAAACTGGTACAATATTTCATATTGGTTGGAATCAGTATGGAGGTTGGAGAATTGGATTAAGAAGTTTGGATGGAAAAAGATATTATTACTATGCTCACCTTAGAAAAGATCACCCCTATGTTCCAAATTTGGAAGAAGGGATGACTATAAATGCTGGTGTCGTTATTGGTTATCTTGGAATGACTGGATATAGTATCAAAGAAAATGTAAATAATATAAATGTTCCTCATTTACATTTTGGTATGCAGATTATTTTTGATGAATCTCAAATTGATAGTAGCAAGGAAATTTGGATAGATGTTTATAATATTGTTGAATTTTTAAAGAAAAATCGTTCGAGCGTGTATATGAGCAACAGCGAAACAAAAGATTATTCGAGAGTGCAGTAGTTACCATTTTAAATGCTTTTAATTTATGTTAAATATATCTTTTGCATTTTGATATGTAGCTTTTGCTATCTCATCTATGCTTACTTTTCGTAAATCCGCTATTTTTTGTGCTGTATATTTCACATTTCTTGGGTCATTCCTAGTGCCTCTAACTGGCTCTGGCGCTAGATAAGGACTATCTGTTTCAATTAATAGTTTATTTAATGGTATAAGATTTGCTATTTCTTCGGCATTCTTCGAGTTTTTAAAAGTTATTGGTCCTGCTATTGAAATATAAAATCCTAATTTTAAGCCTTCTTTTATTAGCTCTCTATTGAATGGGCAACAATGAAAAACACCTTTTTTATTTACTGGATTTTGTTTTAATATTTCTATTGTGTCCATTACAGCATCTCTTGTATGAATTACTATTGGAAGGTTATATTTGTTAGCTATCTTTATTTGATTAATAAATGCATCTTTTTGCCACGACCTATCAGTGTCGTAATGGTAGTCTAGTCCTATTTCTCCAACAGCAACTATTTTTGATTTAGCCTTGTCTATTTTGCTATTTTTATCTTCATTTAAAGAATTACTATTTTCTTGGAAATTATTTAATTCCTTTTGCAAAATTTTATCTATTTCTTCCACATCTTTTGCCCAATTTGTGGATAAATCGTTTGGAGATATTCCTACAGTTGAATATATAAAGTCATATTTTTTTGAAAGTTCAACTGCCTTTATTGAATTTGCAAGGTCATATCCACAGCTTACAAATTTAGTAATACCTGAATTAAAAATATCAGATATTACTAATTCTCTATCGTTATTAAATTTCTCATCAGTTAAATGAGCATGTGAGTCAAATAATTCCACTTCTTGCATTGCTTTCTCCAATTTATTTTATTCTAAAATCATTATCACACTTGCCATTGCATAGTCTTTAAGATGTGATAAACTTATATCTACATCTGTATATTTTATATCTACATCTACAAAACTAACATAAGGCTTTCCATCTTCATAATTTAAGATTTCAACATTTTTCCATGAAATAGAATATTTATCATTTAAGTATTTAGAAATAGCTTTAAATACCGCTTCTTTCCCAGCAAATCTTGCAGCATAGCTTTGATATTTACTATTATTTTTGCTTTCACAATATTCTATTTCCTTTTTTGTAAAAACCGTTTCTTGAAATTTAGGATTTTCAAAAGCTTTTTTTATTCTTTCTACCTCAATAATGTCTGTTCCAACTGTTACTTTCACGCTTTTTCCTCGTATAGATAATATACGAAACTCCTTGTTTTTTATTTAGGTTTTTATGGCTACCAATAAACCCACTATATCATACAAAAGTTAGTAATTTAAAAGTCTAAACCATTGCATAATATAATAATTCCTATTATTACACATACTGCTAACAAGAAAACTGTAAATCTTTTATATGCTAGATTTTCATTTAATTTACTGTTTTTGTAAAGCAAATCAAATGAATTTTCTACAGCTATATATGTCTTGTCAAGTTTTAATTTTGTTTTTAAAGTATCACAAAATTTATCTTTGTCTGTTTCTTCAATTGTAAATACTCTTTGTGAAAAATCTACAAAACTGTTTCTTGCTTTGTTAAATAAAATTTCATTTTGCAAATCTTTATTTATTTTATTTAAAAATACCATTTTGTATAGTTGTAAAATATATGCATAAAGTCGTTCTTCTTTGCTATCTTTTAGCTCATAAGCATCCTCTGACCTTAAATTTATATCCTCCATTGCTTTAACTTCTTCATACTTTGTAAGTGATTTTAATACTGATTTGTCATCTGTAACAGCAAAGCAAATTCCGGTATTAAAACATACTACTAAATTTTTATTTTTCTCAAATACATTACAATCATATCTACTACAGATTGCTGCTTTCAAGTCATTACTTAATTCGTTGTATTCTTCAATAGTTTCCTTTTCATTTAAGTTAAACGACCAAAATAGATAATCTCTAATGCTAGGCATAAAATAATTATATAATTCTTTATCCTTATTCTTACTGAAAACTTTAAGTTTAAACTTATCTTCTAATAGCAATTCATAATATCCTGCCATTCTTTTTTCATCAATTAAATAAGGATAAATTTTTATTTTCTTTTGTTCCATTTTTTTACCTCTCTTTAAAAACTATTCTTTAAAATTTGGTTTAAAATATTTTTATATACTTTTATAGATAACTTTTTT
The DNA here is from genome assembly GCA_947627825.1 of uncultured Clostridia bacterium. The sequence continues at coordinate 23,681 of CANQXO010000007.1, read as the reverse complement.
CATCTTTTTGGCCTTTATTCTTTTGCATCTGTATAATAATTTGCATTTAAGTCTGGAGCCAAATGCCATTTATTAATAAAGCTTATTACTGTATTTTGACTAAATTCATAAGTTGGTTCTACTATTACTTTTCCTGTAGCATCTATTGCTCCCCATTTTCCATCTTTTTTGATTCCTGCAAATCCATAATCATTTTGTTCTGTTGCATCATCATAGATATAGTCAACTACTACAATTCCATTTTTATCTATAAATCCATATTTATCATTATATTTTGATAAGTACATTGTATTTGTTGCCAAAACATCTTTTACATTTTTTTCTTCTAATTTAAAATTAAAATATTTGTATTCGCCGGATTCTCTAACTTTGATGTAGCCTAAATTTGTATTTATTTCTGAGATTATTCCTGTTACTTTTACATTAAATAGAGTATCTATTAAATCAGTTTCTCCATCTTCTCTTTGGGCTTCTATAAAGCCTTCTTCACTAGAATAAGAAATATAGTTATATGTAAAGTTTAGCTTTACTTCTCCTCTAGTATCTATTATTCCATATTTATTATCTTTTTTAGCAATATAGTTTCCATCAAATGAATATTTTAAATCATCATATTCTGTAGGTATAACGCTTTCTCCTGAAGCAAGTATTACACCATATTTATCATTATCTTTAATGATTACATTATTATTGTCAATACTAACTGCTTCTTTAAAGCCATTCTTAAGCTTAACTGTACCATCATTGCCCACTAATTCAATGTCTGTTCCTTCAGTAACAACATACGAATCACTTCCATGAATATTCATTATGTTTGTGTATTTACATTCTAAAACTTGTTTTCTGTTATAATTTATTAAGCCATAAAGATTATTTTCATTTTTTACAATATATCCGTCTTCATATCTATCTGTAAGTGGCATGATGTCAGTATATTCGTTTTCAATAATAATGCTTCCACTATTATCAACTAATCCTTTTTTGCCATCTTTTTCTGTCACAAAACTTTTCTTAACTGTTTTTAGTGATGAAATTGATGTATATTCAGGTGCTAATAGTTCTTTGCCACTAAAATTGATTAAGCCATATTTATCTCCTCTTTGTACTTTTAATACACTGGTATCATAGAAAACATTGCCCATACTATCTACATTTTGCATTGCTTCTACTTTGTCGTAAGATGTAAATAACCTTTTAGAATTGTTGTCTATAGCGTACGATTCAAAAGTTCCATTTTCTAGGTCAACATTGCTTTGACAAATAAATATTGCTTTTGTTGGGTCTGGAATAACAATCATGTCATCATATATTGTGTTTATAATTATTTCACCTTTTGAGTTTATTACTCCCCATTTATCATTTGAGTTTACAACTAAGTATGAGTTAGCTACATTTTTTCCTTCTGCTTTTCCTTTTATTTTAGGAGCGTTTACCATTAATATTATTACGATTATTAATAATGCAAAAATAATGGCAACAGCAACTACTTTTTTAATGTTAAGTTTTCTTTCGCCGTCATACCTTTTTCCTCTACTCATATTTCAATATATAGTATAAAAAAATATACTATAATCTCCTTTCTTCGCTTAACTATTGTATTTTCAACATTTGAGTTTCAAATATTTAAATCTACATTGTTTAACGAATGATTAAAAGTCAATTATAATATATCAAATTTTTACATTATTTTCAATAGAAATTATACGATTTTGTAATTATTTTTTTGCTTTCACATTTTATATTGTGCTGGCTTTATATTGCAGTTATTTTTGCATTATGCTGGCCTTACATTGCATTTAATTTAATATTAATATTATTTCTTTATAACTTTCATAACTACTACACTCATGTCATCTTTTGGTTTTCCAACACAATTATCAACCGCTTCTTTTAATATTATGTCTGCAATTCTTTCAGGGCTATCCGTTTGTATATCTTCAAGCAAGTATTTAAGCCACAAATCTCTATTTGCATATTCTGTACTTGAGTCAATTATTCCATCACTACATGATACAATGATATCACCATTTTCTAAATCTTTTTCATAAGTATCGACGCTGACTTCATTCATTATTCCACTTGGTAGAGAATTAGATTTAATTATGCTAACATTTCTTCTTCTCTTTATATAAGTTGGGCAAGCCCCGCTTTTTACTAATTGTATATTTCCAGCATATAAATCTAAAATATTTATATCTAAGGTTGCGTAATTATCCTCTTTATTTGCTGTTAAAATGGCGGAATTTATTAATTTTAACGAAGTTTCTTTTTCAAATCCAGAGCTTAAAAGTCTTTCTAACATATTAACAGCTATCTTGCTATTTTTTTGAGCTGTTTTTCCTGTTCCCATACCATCACTAATAGTAAATAAATACTTTCCATCTCCAAGTCTAACACTTGAAGTAATATCACCTGATACAGTTTCTCCCTCTTTTTTAGCACTTGCAACACCTGTTTGAAGTAAGAATTTATCATCTGAAATATATGTAAAAGAGCATAAATTTTTATTAAGCCTTATTCCACATTTTTGGTCTTGCATAGCCATCTTTTCTCCAAGTACATTTGCAATCCCTTTAGATATTTGCTTGATTGGGCAATCTTTTCCATCTGCATTATTGCATATATCTGTATAAGCATTTACAATAAATCTACCTGTATTTTCTCTTTTTATTTTCAAATCTTTTAATTCAATTGCTTTTTCTTTTAAATAGTTTTTAATTTTATCTTTGTAGTCTTTAAATTCATCATCTTCGGTTTCTGTCATTTCTTCTGTAATATTTTCAATTGCATTCTTCACTGTTTTTAGCTGTTCTGACATGTTTTTATTGGCTTCGCCTAACTTCTTTTGCCATACTAAATTTACTTTACAAATTCTATATGCTGAATTAATTGCTTTAAGCATATCTCTTATTTCTTTTTCTTCAATTTCATTTGAACTAATATCATCTGAGCTCATTAAAAATGTATTGTGTTTAGCAAAAATGCTTATAATTGCATTCTGAGTAAGTATTCCGTTTTCCATCAAATTGTCAAAAACATCTTTTAAAATATTTCCATCATTGTTATAAATATCATCATATAAAAGATTGTCTTCCATTCCTTCTATTGACTTCATAACTTCATCTTCAAAAGCTTCTTCATTTTTTTCGTAAAACTCATCTTGTTTGTAATTTTCAGCTATATCCGAAATTGTTTTTGAAATACTATTTAACTTTATTAATGCCTCATCATTTGCTTCTAGAACTCTACCTGCTTCAGGCAATAATTTTGTTTGAGGAATTATTGTATCAATGTTTATTTTTGATTTTTTTGGCATAGCTAATAGCCCTACAGATGCTATAACAATTTCTTGAAACATTATAACATTTGTAAGTCCCCCATTTGCACTATAAGCAATTAAAATATTTCCCAATGTAAACCCTATTATGACACCTATTTTTCCAAATCTATTTAATAAACCTGCTAACATTCCAGAGATTGCATAAGCAGCAATTAGACTAGTATTTCCATCTCCAATTATTCCTAGTACGATTCCAATCGTTATTCCACTTATCCCTCCAACTAGAACACCATTTCTCCATCCTAAAACTAATATAATAAAAATGCAAATTATATTTCTAAGTGAAAAAGAAAATATTTGTATATTACTTAAACTAATTGAGGCTATTGCTATAAGAAGGCTTGCTCCAATTACTTCTTCTATTGAAAATACTTTTTTTACTCCATACTTGCTTATAACATCTAATGAATTAACGAATATTTTATAAAATATGTAACTCGAAACACTTGTTGTAACTGCAACTAGCATATCATAAAAATAAAAGCCTTTAAAAATCATTCTTATAATTTGTACTAAAAAAATCGAAATAAAAAGATAAGCTCCCAGTTTAATTTTCTCATTTTCTTCTTCATTTTTCACAGGTCTTTTTATTAATACCATTAAAAGCATTAATATTGTCGTAAAAATAAAACTTAGAGTATTACTTCCTCCAAATTTAATTGCTGTACCCAATAAACTAGCTAAGTAAACCATTGCAATTGGAATTCCATTGCTAATACTTGCTGCCACCATAGCTAATCCAAAAGGCGCAATAATATTTTCATCAACTCCAAAACCTACCATTGAAATCATTATTGTTAATATGTATATAATTATTTTTTGAAGACTAAAAATTTCTGCAAGAATATCTTTTAAGTTAATATTAAGCTTTTCTTCTTCATAATTTTTTGATATATTTTGTAACATCCCTACCACCTCTTACTTTCTTTAGTTTTACTATATTGTTTACGATTATTAATCTTGTACATTTTTTTATTATTGTAATACTAGTTTTGCGATTATTTTGTCAAAACTTTGTACTAAAACTAAAAAAGTATATTGCAAATTGTGATATAATTTTTCTTTATTTTATCTTATATTACTTAAAATTACAAGATATTCTTGCAAAATGTAGATTTTTTTGTTTCTAGCTTTCATTATTCATATACTTCTTAGATAAATCTAGTTTTCTAACTTTTTGGTTTACTTCACTTTTTAATTATAAAAGAGACTGCCACAACTATTTGTAACAGTCCCTTCTTTTTTATTTATTCATTTGTTTATTATATGCTTTTGTGCTTCTAAACATCCTTTGTTTATTGTTAATTCCTTTGTTTGATTTTATACTATCACACATATATTTATAATTTCAACAGTTTTCTTTATTTGTAATGCAAATGTAATATTGCTGTAATATTTTAGTGAAAATTATATTAAAATTATTTCTGTTCCATTTCTTATATTATTGTCTTTTGCATTTAAATTCATATCAAATACTTCTGCTGTGTCTTTATCATATAATAAAGGCATTTTAGATGGTCTGTAACTACCACCACATAACTCGTTTACTGATTTTACTAACATATTTACTATCTTATATAATTTTTTGTTAATTGGTAGCCAGATGTCATATTCTTCCTCTATTACTGGAACAGATAGTTTAACTAAAACTTTATTCACTTTCATCACCATTTTCTTTCATTTCTATTAATTTAATCAAAGTAGCTACACCATGATTGATAGCATATCCAAAACTTCTTCCACAGTTATTTTCTAATAGTCTTCTTTCTGAAGTTATGTTAATCAAATATTGATTTTCAATTCCATTTCCAACCCAAATACCACTATCTTTTATAACATAATTTTTGTACCATTCATCGTATTCGTGGTTTCTTAATTTGTTTATATTTTCAACAAATATGAAATTACAATTTTTACATTCCTCTGCCTTCTTTAAGGTTTGATTAAATGTCATTGAAAAGTTATTATTAATATTGTCATAATCGCTTACAAATTTGTCTATTCCTATAATAATACATAATTTATCTTTATTATTACTGTTTAATTTTGATATAAATTCATTATAGTCTGATTCTAAGTCTGTTGTTCCGCTTGAAATTATTCTTTCTGCATCAATAATTTTAACTTCAAGGTTCTCTAAGCCTATTAGTTGTTTTGCTATATATCCAGTAAATATTGATACTATTTCTATATTTTGAGATGTAATTATATTTATAAAATTCTTTTTGAAATTGAAGTTATATACATTTAAATCCTTTTTTATAATTCCAATAGGTACTGACGACAAATCATTAACGAATTCTTTTACATCACTTAGTAAAATTTGTGATGGCATAACTGCAATATTTTTAGCTTCTGTAGTATTATTTTTATTGACTATTTCTATTGTTTCTTTTACTACTTCATTATATTGCTCTGCATTGCAAATTTTCGCTGTTTGGAATTCAAATATTCTATCATTTTCGATATTTACTAATCCTCTACCAAAAATGTTTGAAGGTCTTTTCTTTCCTACATTTGGGAATATATTATAGTAGTCATCTGGATTATTTACTTGTAAAGCAATTCTTTGCTTAAAGTTTTGTGATAACCTATATCTCATATCGTTATAGTTGCTTATCGTTACAACAAATACAATTCCACAACTTGTTCCTTCTCTTGTTAGAGTTATAAATAAATCATCATATTCGCTTTGATAAGCTTCTGCAAATGATTCGTAGCCATTCATAACTACTACTATCATAGGCATTTTTTTGCCACTTGTTTTTATATATAAATTGTAGTCTCCATTAAAAGTTGACAATTCTTCTTTTCTTCTTTTTATTTCTTTTTGTATCATGTCAAAAAATCTTTCGATTTTTTCAGTTTCACTTGCAAATACTACATCTCCAACTGATTTAGCATTTCTATATATTTTTAGTGCTTCTGTTCCAAAGTCTAATAAATACAATTGAACTGTATCAGATGAATAAGTAGTTATTAAATCATATACCATTGTACTTAATAGTGTTTCTTTTCCACTCTCAGCATTTCCATATATAACAGTATTTCCCTTGTTAGTTAGTTGTAAATTAACAATTCCTTGTCTTTGATTGTCTGGGTCATCATATTCTCCAATAACAGCCTTTATTACATTATTTTCTCTAGAGACATTGTATTTTTTCTTGATGTTATTTAAGAAAATATTTTCGCTTATACTATCTAGCCATAGGTTGCTTGATTTTATATTATTCTGTCTAGCAATTTCCGATAAGTATCTAACTATATTAGTTAATTGTTCTCCATGATTTCTTATCATTCTTTGATTATTATCATCTACTTTTTTAATAACAATACCAGTATTTGAAATAAATTGAAGTGAATTATCTACCTTTTTATCTGTATTGTTTGATGGTAAATATTGTGCTCCTGACCAAGCAGATTGTCCTAATACAAAATATTCATCTCGTCCTACTTGCATATAAAATTCTCCTGCTTTTTTCAAGTAGGCTGCATCTGGTCTTTTGATAACATCTATACTGTCTGATTCGTCCTGCACTTTTAAACATATTGAAAATCTGCTGTTACTTCTTATTTGCTCATTTACTACACCTGCTGGTTTTTGTGTTGCTAATATCAAATGAATTCCTAAGCTTCTTCCTATTCTTGATACGCTTATTAATTCATCCATAAAGTCTTCTTGCTGTTGCTTTAATTCTGCAAACTCATCACAAATAATTAATAAATGAGGAATTGGCTTTTTTACCACGCCTTCATGATATAATTTTTGATATTTATATATATCTATAGTTCCTTCATCTGTCATATTTCTGGCTTCATTAAATAAAATTTGTCTTCTTCTTAACTCTGATTGTATTGAAGCAAGAGATCTTTGCAATTCGTTTGTATCTATATTAGTGATTGTTCCAACTAAATGTGGAAGCTCGACATTTCTCTTTTTGAATGCTCCTGCTAACCCTCCACCTTTATAATCTATTAATATAAAGGTTAAGTCGTCTGGGTGATAATTAATTGCTAATGATAAAATATAAGTAATAATAAATTCAGATTTTCCTGAACCTGTACTTCCTGCTATTAAACCATGTGGTCCATGAAATTTTTCGTGGATGTCAAGTACAATTGGCATTCCTGAACTATCAATTCCAATAGGAGCCTTTAATGATAAAGTAGTATCATTCTTTTTCCATCTTTCTAATACATTTAATTGTTCTATCATTCCAACATCATACATTTCAAGAAATGTGTAATTGTTTGGTAATAAGTTGTTTCCTTTTAAACTATATCTTATTGGAATATTAGATATAATTTCAATTAATTTTTCAAAGTTAAATTGTACCGAATTATCAAATGTAATTTTTCTTTTATTTTTTGAAGATATTTCATTTTGAAATATTATTCCACTCTTATTATCCTCCAAACTAATAAAAGTTTTACATTGATTTGGAAGTTGCATCATATCGTCTGTAATACATAATAAGCTAAATCCTACATTCGTTTTAGTCCTTAAAAGCTCTGTTATTATTTTTAAATTTTCTATTTTTTTATAATCATCTGTTATTATCAAATAATATGGTATAAATGACTTATAATCTTTGTCTCTGTATTGACTTCTTTTTTCAAATTCTTCTTCAAGATATAAAGAGATTTCTTTCATATCATCATAGTTATCTGCAAAAAATCTAATCTGTTTTGAATCATCCCAAATATGCGGAAGCATTTTTACATACTCCCACTGTTTTTGCGTGTCTTCACTTAACAAAAACACTAGTTTTAAATCCTCATAGCTATGAAATGTTATTAATTGAATAAGCATATTTTGGATAATTCTATCTATATTTGTTGTTTTGTTTGCTATAATCGCTGATACATTACTTTCTGTAAGAGATGTTACTATTGGTGCTGATTTTAAGTTTTTAGAATTTTCTGCAATGTTATTTAAAATTTCAGTTAAATTGTCATCTTCCATTTCAAATTTTTCTTCTGGATATTTGATGTCAATTTCTAGTGGAACATCTCCAATTCCAAATCTAATAGAAAGAAAATCAAAGTCATCAATATTTCTTTCCCATAACCTTGGACCTTTTTCTAAAATTACTTTGGCACATTGCTCTGCTGAAATGTAATTTTCAAACAAAATTTTTCTTTGTTTTATCATTATTTTATTAATTTGTTCAATTTTAGAATTTAGGTACTGTTTATATTTTAATTGTCTTTTTTCTTCATATTTTTTCTTTTTGTTTCTGTCATATTTTACTGATAGCGTAGGAAATACTATAATACTGATTAACATCGCTAGTGCTACTACGATAGACATAATAGTTTGTTTCACACTCGCAGTTCCAGAAAGCCTACCATCTATAGCGGTTACTATAGAAACTATCATCATTGCTCCCATAGATAAAGATGAGCCTAAAACAAGTATTAAAGGCATTTCTTCTTGGTCTTGCAAATGAGGAGGTGGGTCTATTTTTACAGTTTCTCTTTCAATAACATTAGTTATTCTTGGAGCTTTAGAAAAATATTCTTTATCTGAATATAAATCAATATTTTCTTCTGCCTCGTCATTTGGGTTTATTTTTACTTTTGGATTAACTAATTGTAAAGTTTCTTGATTGCACCTAATTTTATTTTCTGGTGTATTTATGAAAATGCTTTTCCCCATCACAATGATTTTTAAGCCCATGATAAATACAACATCACCATTAGCAAGTGAAAAACTACTATTTATAACTGGTTTATTTTGAACAAATGTTCCAAAATTTTTATCATAATTCTCAATTACAAAATTTCCATTATTAAAGAATAATTTTGCGTGTGTATCTGCTACAAATTCATTATCATATACAATATCATTGTTTGCTGATTTTCCTATTGAGATTACATTGTTTTTTAATTCAAAATGATATAAATTGTTATCACATACTGGTAAACAATACAAAATTAAGTTTTCTTGAGTATTTGCAAATTGTATAATAAACTTATCATATTCATGCAAAGCTACTCTATTCATTCTTTTATTATAGTTAATATTGTTATTTGCCATTGTTTTATTAATTATCTGCATATTGCTATTACTTGTTACATACCATTGACCGTTAATACCTTCTATATTAACTAACTTTCTTTTTTTCTCGGTGTCGTCAGTAATCCAATAATTACCACTAGCTGTTTGTGGTAAAACAAGTTTATACATTCTATCTTTTCCAATTAATGCAACTAACAATAATGTCACCTCCACTGTAGATTTTCATTTAATAATTAAAAGGAACACAACTAATATAGTTGTGCTACCATCATTCTTAAAACCCCCATGTTGGTATCCATGTAGTAGCAATATCAAAAGTATTTGGTATATCACAAGCATCCACTACTAATCCCTTTCCATAATTAGTGTCAACAATTGTTCCCCTTGAATAAATATTAGCATCTGCTGCTACCATTACATAACCATCCAATGTCCATATATTATCTTCTCTTAGAACCAATTTACATTCTCCATTATAATTAGGATTATTTGCCATTATCCTTGCCAGTTCATATACACCTGCTAAAAAAGGCGCATCTGGGTTATACCAAGTATCTTGGCCTACTACATTGTTCTTTTGAGGATGATTATAAAGGTCTTTACTTTTTTGTGGAGCTGAATCACCAGGCGTTGCCAATTCATCTTTTAATCCAAATCTATCTTCATTTCTCCATGCATATTCATCTGTCCATTTTCCGCCTGATGTTTTTACATCAAGTGGTGTTTCTACTGTTGATGCATTATCATCTGTTGAATCATTGTTTTTTTCCTTTTGAGGTTGTGCTTCTTGTTTTTTGTTTTCTTCTATATCTACTTGCGATACTTCCTTATCAACTTTATTTAATTTTGAAGGTATTCCAAAATATTTTTCATTTACTAAATCTTGTACTTCTACAAAATCATATCCTGCTTCTGCTAATCTATTTTTTCTTTCTTCTCCATTTCCCCAACTTCCCATATATACTTCGTCTGCTATCTGTTCTACAGTTTTTCTATCATTATTTATATATTCACCTTGTGATAGTGAGCCATCATCAATAGTAACATTGGATGGAGTAATTCCTTTAGCTTCTTGTCTTTCTCTAGTTTTTGCAATATCTTCCTTCCTACTTTCTTCATCAGCATACTTACTTCCTGATGATGAATCATCACTGGCTTTAGTTGCATTAAAACTAACATTTTGTCCTATTCTACTAATTGTATGAGATGCTCCCCATATTCCATTCTGAGCAATTGCTCTATTCTTTCCCTCTGCTACATCATAAGCATCTGCTTGAGTATTAAGTAAACTTTTTAATTGCAATAGATTAGATTTTACTGATTCTATTTTTTCACTTAAACCCAATAAAGAACTTGCTTCCGGAATATCTTTTAATGCTTCTAAAGCATTATTTACCGCATTCAAAGAACTTATTATACCAGGTATATTACCAGCTACTGACCTCATTCCATCGGTATCAAGATTTTTTATCATCTTTTCATTTTCTCCTTCCATTAATTGATTTTAAATAAATACAAAACATCACCCTTGTACACCCATTGATCCATATTGTAGCCAGTAAGCTATATCACTTCTACATCTTTCTATCAATGTATTTAGCTTCTTTATTTCATCTTCTTTTTCTTTAATACTCTTTTCTATTTTATCTTTTTTATCTTTTATCGCAAATTGTATTCCTGATATATTGCCAGTAGTTCCTACTATATTAATATTATTAATACTACTTTGAAGTTTATTGCTACTATCAGTATTACAATAAACATTATTTATACTCTTAGATAATGATAAAATATTAGAATTAGCATTATTTAACTCATCAGTTACAATTGATATAGCTTCACATGCCTTTTTATATTTTTCTAGATCATCTTCTAATTGTTTTATATCATTTTGTAACTTATCTATTTCTGCTTGATATCGTGAGATTTCGTTGTATTTATTATTAATTTTACTGCGAGTTTCATCATCTAATGCTTTACCGCCAACATCATTACTTGCACTAAAACTTGGTATCCACATTTTTTTCTCCTTTTCTAGTACCTTTAAAGTACATATATAAAAAATTATAAATATTTATACTATTCTTATATTATTTAAAAATTTACACAATTAATAAGCACTTTCCTTGATAACTGTTTCCAGTTACCAAAGACAACACTTATTGTACAGTGTTTGCATTTTCTGTTGCTTGAATATCTGATAAAGTTTGTTCCATTAGAGCTGTGAATTGATTATCAATGTTTTCAAATGCATTGATTATGTCTTGTTTTAATTTTCTAAATTTTGCACCAAATGCTTCTGATGCTTCACTTCTCCATTGAATTCTTCCATATACTGATTCAATTTCATTCATTTTTTCTCTTGCATTTTTAAAGTTGTTTGATACATTTGATTTTACTGTTTCAACTTCGCTTGTTATGAATTTCATTCCAACATCATTTGATATAGCTATTTCTGCTATATTGTTTGGAGTCGTTTTTACTGCATTTGTTACAATTGCTCCTTGGTCTGCTTGTGAATAGTTATTTGCTATTGTTTCTAATGCAAATGGTATTTCTCCTACAACTAATTCTAATAACTCATTAACTTGTGGTATTATATTATTAAATTCCACAACTAAATCATTATATCTCCTTCCATACCAGTTATTGTGCATATTTGCTATACTTTGATATGCTGTTGTAATTTGACCATTTAAATCTTGTCCTAGTGTTCTCATTTGGTTAGCTTGTGATGGCATTGCCTCATAATCGACATTTGTTATATTAGCCATAATTCTTTACCTCCTATATTTTTAAGCTTATATCGCTTACTTTTATATTATATTAACAAAATTTCTTTGTCAATATTTTTTACATTTTTGTCAAATTAATGTCATTTTGTCAAAAAAATAATATTTTGTAAGCTTTTTAATGCTTTACAAAATATTATTTGTTTATTTTTATTTAATATTTACTTTTTTATTAATTAATTATTTTTTTATGAAATTTTTGAAAAGCTACCTAGTATAGTTAATAGAATAGCTATAAGTTTAGCCTTTTATACGCTTAATGCTCATTTAATTATTTCTTTTTAGTTCTTGAAGTTTTTCTTGTTGTCTTTTTTGCATTTTTGCTTGTCTTAGTTTTACTTGTTTTTCTAGTTTTCCTTGTCCTTCTTGTTGTTTTATTCTTTTCTTTTTCTATTTTAGGACTCCATTTTTCGCCTAATTTTGGCTCATTCCAAGATATATATGGACAAGCATTTGGCTCATCTTTAATATTGTTTGAACAAATGTAATAATTTTTTCCTCTTTTTGTTTTTCTTACAAAAACTTCTGCTCCACATACTGGGCATGGTACATCTATTTTCTCTGCATAAGGTTTTATATTTTTACATTCTGGATAGCCTGGACATGCTAAGAATTTTCCATATCTGCCATATTTTACGACCATCATTCTTCCACACTTTTCGCACTTTACATTAGATACTTCTTCTTGTAATTGTACATGCTCTAGTTCTTTATTTGCTTTATCTAATTCAGCTTTAAATGGTATATAAAATTCTCTAATTACTTCTTTCCAAGCTTCGTTTCCTTCTGCAATTTTATCAAATCTGTTTTCTATTTCTGCAGTAAATTCTACATTTATTATATCTGTAAAATTTTCTATTAAAAGTTTATTTACCACTTTTCCAAGTTCTGTTGGATATAATTGTTTTTGTTCTTTGTCAATATATCTTCTATCTATAATGGTTGATATTATTGTTGCATAGGTACTTGGTCTTCCTATTCCTTTTTCTTCTAAAGTTTTTACCAAACTTGCTTCTGTGTACCTTGGTGGTGGCTCTGTAAAACTTTGCTTAGATGTTATTTTTTCTTTTTTTACTTCTTCACCTATCGTTAAGTCTGGCACATTTGATTCGTCATCTTCATTTGTTTTTTCATCTCTGTCTTCTACATATATGGTCATAAATCCTTTAAATTTAAGTTGTTGACCTGATGCTCTAAAATTAAAGGTTTCATTTTCTTTGTTTACATCTATGTTTGCAGTAATAGTATCATAAACTGCTGAAGACATCTGGCTTGCTATAAATCTATTATAAATTAACCTATATAGTTTGTATTGGTCAGGATTTAAGGTATCTTTTAATTCGTCTGGTGAAATTTCTATATAAGTTGGTCTTATACCCTCGTGTGCATCTTGTGCTCCTGATTTTGTTTTATAATATCTATTTTCATAATAACTGCTTCCATAAGATTCTGTAATTTTCTTTTTTGCCGCTGCTCTTGCTTCTTCTGAAATTCTTGTTGAGTCTGTTCTCATGTATGTTATTAGTCCAATAGTGCCCCTACCGGGTACTGATACTCCTTCATATAGTCCTTGGGCTATATTCATTGTTTTTCTAATAGGAAAACCTAATTTTCTTGATGCTTCTTGTTGCATTGTACTTGTTGTAAATGGTGGAGCTGGAGTTCTTTTCTTCTCTCCTTTTTTTACATCAGTAACAATATATTTTCCTTTTTCAATTTTTGATAATATTTCTTTTACTTCTTCTTCCTTATGAAGTTCTATTTTATTTCCATCTTTTCCATAAAGTCTTGCTATAAAGTTTTCACCGTTTTTTGATAGCTCTGCATATATATTCCAGTATTCTTCAGGTACAAATTTTTCTATTTCTTCTTCTCTGTCAACAATAAGTTTAACTGCAACTGATTGCACTCTTCCTGCTGATAAACCTCTTTTTACTTTTTGCCATAGTATTGGACTTATTTGATAACCTACTATTCTATCTAATACCCTTCTAGCTTGTTGTGCATCAGTTAAATTCATGTCTATTTTTCTTGGTTCTTTTATTGACTTTTTTACCGTTTCCTTAGTTATTTCGTTAAAGGTTACTCTACAAATACTGTCTTTTGGAATTCCTAAGATATATGCTAAATGGTATGCAATTGCCTCTCCTTCACGGTCAGGGTCAGTTGCTAAATATACCATTTTTGATGATTTTGCATCTTTTTTTAGCGCATTTATCAATGAAGCTTTTCCTCTAATGTTAATGTATTCTGGCTCAAAATCGTGTTCAATATCAACACCTAATTTTGACTTTGGTAAATCTCTTATATGTCCCATTGATGCAACTACTTTATAATCACTTCCTAAAAACTTTTTTATTGTATTAGCCTTTGCCGGTGATTCTACTATAACTAATTTGCTTGCCATTATTTTTTACCTTTCTTATAATTTTGCTTTATTTTATTTATAGCGCACTTTTCTATTGTAGCTTATTTTTTTCATTTTTGCAAGTTTATTGTTTCTTTAATCTCTACATATATTTTATTTTCTACATCTTCTACTAATAATTTTCTTGCATTTTTCCCCATTTCTTTAATAGTTTGTGGATTATTAACTAATTCTTCTATTTGCGAATTTAACTTTTCCGCTGATAAATCTTTATCTAATATTACTTTTGCAGCTCCATTTTTTTCTAATACCCTTGCATTATATTCCTGATGATTTTCTGCTGCGTATGGAAATGGAATAAATATGGCAGCTTTTCCTATTTTTTCAATTTCAGTTACCGTCATTGCACCGCTTCTTGCAACTATTATATCTGATATATTCATCATGTTTTCCATATCATAAATATATGGCATTACTCTTATTCCATTTAAATTGTCAATATTAATTTGTTTTTCCAAAAGAGCACTTTTTACAATTTCATATTGTTTTGGACCTGTTGCCCAAACTATTTGATAGTTTTTATTCATTTTGTTTTCTATTATTTTAATTAAACTTTTATTTATACTTTCTGCTCCTTGACTTCCTCCGAAAATCAAAGCTATAGGTTTACTACTTTCTAACCCTATTGCTTCAACTTTTGTTTTTATTTCATAATCATTTAATTTTAAATCTTTTATTTTTGTTGGTGTTCCTGTAAGTGCTACTTTTACATCTTTATCTAATTTTTCTCCTGCTTCTTTAAATCCAAGTAAAATTTTACTTGCTTTTTTTGAAAGTAGTTTTGTAGCTACTCCCGGAAGCACATTGCTTTCATGAATAATATATGGAACTTTCAATTTTTGTGCTGCCTTACAAACTGAAACGCAAATATACCCTCCTGTTCCTATTATTATATCTGGTTTAAAATCTTTTATTATTTTTTTTGCTTCTACAATTGATAGAATAGTTTTTACTAATCTTTTAATATTTTTTATTGTTAAACTTCTTGATATTCCATAGCTTTCAATTGTTTTTAGTTCAAAACCAGTTCTAGGGACTAAATCTTTCTCTAGTCCCCTTTTTGTTCCTATAAATATTATTTCTGAATTTGGTTCTTCTTCCTTTATTTTATTTGCTATAGCTAAACCCGGATTGATGTGTCCTCCTGTTCCAGCTGCTGCAATTATAACTTTCAAATTTACCTCCTAATATATAATTATATTTTTTTCGCAGAGCGTGATATATTTAAAAGTACCCCTATACTTGCTAACAATATAATTAATGAGCTTCCTCCATAACTTAAGAATGGTAACGAAATTCCTGTGTTTGGAATTGTATTTGTAACAACCGCAATGTTTAAAATTACTTGCACTGCAATCAAAGCAGTTATTCCTATTGCTGTTAAGCTTCCAAATACATCTTCAGCTCTTATAGCTATTAATACACCTCTAACTACTAATATTGCAAATAACACTAGGACTAATACACATCCTACAAATCCTAGTTCTTCAGCTAATATTGCAAATATAAAATCATTGTGTGCTTCTGGTATGTATAAATATTTTTGCTTGCTTTCTCCTAGTCCTACACCAAATAGTCCTCCTGAACCTATTGCGTAAAGTCCTTGAACTGTTTGATAAGAAGTTCCGCTAATATCTTCCCAAGGGTTAAGCCAAGCCATAATTCTATCTGATCTAAATCCATTTGCTATTTTGTCTTTAAAAATTATTAATAGTCCACTTATTCCTGCTACACCTATGCCTGCCATTGTTAATAAATATTTAAGCTGACATCCGCTAATTATTATTGTAATTACTGTTACTGTTGCAATGATAATTCCTGCACTTAGGTGATTTTGCACAAGATATAATATTGCTATTGGTATGGCTGTTGCAACTACTGGAAGTCCACATGCTTCCCAAAAATTATCGAATTTTTTTGTTGTATCGCTGAAATATCCTGCCAAAGATATAATTAAACCTATTTTTGTTATTTCTGATGGCTGTATTTGAATTCCTAAATCTATCCATCTTCTTGCTCCTGATACTTCCATTCCTATTCCCGGAATTAAAACTGTAAATAGAATTGCAACTGAGCCCAAATAGATTATTTTATAAAACTTTTGATATACTTTATAATTTACTTTTGATAGAAATAACATTACTGCTAAGCCTAATATTGTTGCTAGCCCTTGTGTCATTAGATAATGGTAACTGTTTCCATAATCAGCTAAGGCTGATGGGGCACTTGCTGAAAGTACCATTACTATTCCAAGTGCAACTAGCATAAGAACAACAATTAATAAGGGCATATCCATTTTGCCAGTTTTCGTTTTTGGTTTAACTGAATTATTTGATACTTTTAATCTACTAGAAGAATTTACATTTCTTCTCTTTGTAGGTTTTCTGTTTTGCATTTTTACCCCTTTCATTAGTTTTCCTTTTATAACACTGCACTTTTTTCATATTTTTATTTAATTTTGTTTTATTTGGCTTTACTTAATCTTGCTTTGTTTTATTTTATTATATTTCGCTTTGCTTCTCGTTTTATTTTTTTGCTTTTTATATTATCAGTATTCCTATAATTGAAGCAATTAGTGTTATTATACTAAAAGTTGACACTATTTTATTTTCTTTCCATCCTAACATTTCAAAATGATGATGTATTGGTGCCATTTTAAATAATCTTTTTTTAGTTTTTTTGTAATAAGCAACTTGAAGTATTACAGATAAAGTTTCCATTAATGGAACTATTGCAATTACAATTAATAATAGTGGTAATTTTAAGTATAATGCTATTGCTGCAATTGCTCCTCCTAATAATAGTGAGCCTGTGTCTCCCATAAATATATGCGCTGGATGCAAATTAAATAACAAGAATCCTAGCCCTGCACCTATAACTATACATCCAAAAATTGTTGTTTCTTTTATTCCCCAAATAATTGATATTACTGTTAAGCAGGTTAATATTATTGTTGTAACACTTGTTGAAAGTCCATCTATTCCGTCTGTTAAATTTACTGCGTTAGTAGTAGCTAATATTACTATTACCGCAAATATAATGTAAAGCCATGTTGGTAATTGAATATATACCTTAAAAATTGGTATATATATATCAGTTCCATTTTCAAATGCAAATACTAACATTAATACATAAATTAATGATATTAAAAATAATCCGTACCATCTTTGCTTTTGGACTTATTCCATCTGTATTGTGAAGCACTACTTTTTTAAAGTCATCTATAAATCCAATTATTCCAAAGCCAATAGTTACAAATATCATTGGCAATAATCTTGTTGCAATTTCTGGTTGGTCTGCCGAATAATCTATATATAAAAATGCACTTAAAAGTAAAGTTGATATTATTAATATAAGTCCACCCATTGTAGTTGTTCCCATTTTCTTTAAATGAGATTTGGGTCCATCATCTCTTTCTGATTGGCCTACTTTTAATTTTCTAAGCGTTGGTATTACTATCATTGAAATAACTACACTTACTGCAAATGACAATAGTAATATCTTTATTTGAAAGCTCATTAGTATTCTCCCTTCAAGTATTAGGCATTTTTTAATTCTTCTACTAACTCTTTTATAATAACTCTTTCGTCGTAAGGATGTTTTTCGTGATTAATTTCTTGATATGTTTCATGTCCTTTGCCTGCTAATACTATCATATCGTTTTTACTTGCTATTTGCATAGCCCTTTTTATGGCTTGTGTTCTATCTACTATACATTCATATTTTCCTTTTGTCTTTTTTATTCCTTCTTCAATTTGTTTTACAATTTTTTCAGGGTCTTCTGTACGAGGGTTATCTGATGTTATAATAGTATAGTTAGCAATTTTACCTGAAATTTCGCCCATAATTGGCCTCTTTCCAGCATCTCTATCTCCTCCACATCCAAATACTGAAATTACTTTTCCTCTTGTATAAGCCTTAACTGCCTGTAATATACTTTGTAAACTTTCAGGTGAATGGGCATAATCAATCATAATAGTTAAATCTAATTTATTATCAACCAATTCACTTCTTCCAGGCACGCGAACTACTTCTAGTGCAGATTTTATATTTTGTGTATCACAGCCCAATTTTTCTGCTACACATATTGCAGCTAAACTGTTATATACACTAAATCTTCCTGGAATATATGTTTTCATTCTTTCATTTTTTCCATTTACTTTTATTCTAAAATCTACATAAGAATTTGTTATTGTAATATCTTTTGCTAATACATTACATTCATTATCTATTCCATAGGTTTTAATTTCACAGTTTGGTACCATTTTAGGAAGCTTTATTGTGTTAAAATCGTCTGCATTTATAAATCCATAAGGACACATTTTAAACAACATGGCTTTTGAATTAAAGTAGTCTTCCATATTTGGATGCTCTTTTTCACTTATATGGTCTTCAGAAAAGTTTGTAAATACTCCGATGTTAAAATCACATCCATCTACTCTATGTAGTTTTAAACTTTGAGATGAAACTTCCATAACAACAGCATTGCACTTTTCTTCTGCCATTTGTGCAAAAAAGTGTTGTAATTTTAAACTGTCTGGAGTTGTTCTATCACTATCTTCTATTTTTTTATTTCCAATATAGGTTGCTATTGTGCCTATCAAACCAACTTTCATTCCTTGTCTTTCTAGTATTTCTTTAATCATAAAAGTTGTTGTTGTTTTGCCTTTTGTTCCAGTTACTCCGATTAACTGAAATTTCCTTGATGGATTATCATAATAATTGCATGCACATTTTGCAAGTGCAATTCTTGTATCAGGAGTTGCTATTAATGTTACATTTTCGGGTACTAAACCTATAATATCTTTTACTTTGCTTTCGTTTACTAAAACTGCTTTTGCTCCAGCATCTATGGCTTGTTTTATAAAACTATGTCCATCAACAACAAAGCCTTCTATTGCTACAAACAAATCTCCGTTTTTTATTTCTTTTGAATCACTTGCTATAGATGGAATATCAATATCTAAATTTCCTTTTGCTTTTAAACCATCTATTCCTGCTAAAATGTTTTTTAATTCCATAAATTTCACCTCTACAAAGTTCAATTTTATAATAATTTAATAATATTTTATTTAAAACATTATTACGCATTTATATTATATACCTAATATTATGAAAAAAACAAGATTATATTCAAAATCTATTTAATAAAAAAATTGTAAATTTCTAATTGCTGTTTAAATAATTTATCCCTACTTGTATATATTTGTATATTTTTATTTTTCTTTAAAATTTGCTTTACTTTCCATAGTCCAAGGCCATGCGTGATTTTATCTTTTTTGCTTGAAAATCCTTTTTCATAAATCTTTTTAACATCTATTAAATAATTTTTACAAGGATTTTCAATTACAATTAAATGCCTGTTGTTGTACTTATCTCGTAAAAATTTTATTGTAATATTTTTATCTTCACACTCATTTGTTGCTTCTATTGCATTGTCAATTAATATACCCAAAATTCTGCACAAATCATAAGTTGGAACTTTTAAAGCATTTAAGTCAATATATACTTGTACCTTGATTTTGATGTTTTTTTCTTCTGCAAGATTTATCTTATTATTAATAAGATTTAAAAGTGCTGGATTGTTAATTATATCGCTATTTATACATTGCTTGTCATTTATTTCTTGACATTCATTTGATATAGATTTATACATTTTTCTTAATCCTTCTATATCATTTGCAATGATGTATCCACCTATTCCTTGCATTATGTTACTAAAATCATGCTTAAATGCTCTAACACTGTCATAATTTTCTTGCAATCTTTTATAGTTTCCTTGCAAATTTTCAATTAATATATTTTTGCCACTTTCTCTAATTGCTGTTGTTATATTTTTTAATAGTGCTATTAAATAAATAGCTGTGATTACATTAAATAGTAAATACAAATAAATTGGTATTTTTTCTAAGTCAAATAAAATTTTAATTTCAGAAAACACTACTAATATAATTGAAACAACACTAATTATATTTATTTTACTTCGTGTTTTTTCTTTTATATATTCTTTTCTTAGATGCAATAATTTAATTATAATTTTAGTTATTATAAAAATATTAAAAAAATTAGACAATAAAAATAAAGCTATATTTAATGGACTATATTTTGCTACGATTATCATTTCATTTTCTCCTTTGTTTGGTAATATATTCCATTTTATAACTTTATTTTACAAATTGCAATAGTTTTTTACAAATTTTAACAATTTTTTATTATTTTTATTAATTTATTTGTTTCTTCTATTACTCTATTATTTACTATTTCAATGTTCTGCTCAGTTTGCATGTCCCATTTTATTAAATACTTGTGTAATTCAGAATACACTTTTATTGCATCTTCTAAGTTTTTAAGTAATTTATTTTTGTCTCTAGTTTTTGTAACACTTCCTTGTCTAGTTATATATTTATATAAAATTTTATCTGTAAATACAGCATTTTTAATGTTTGTGAAGATTTCCAAGTTAAGAAGTAAGTCTTCTCCATATCTTAAGTCTTGTGATTCCATGTTAATTTTTTCTAAAACTTCTCTCTTAACGCAATCTGTAAGTAAAGCATTTAATGCATATGTTTTTAAAAACATTGGATACACCAATTCTTTAAAATCTTTTTTATCAATAAGCTTCTCTTTATCAAAATATTTGTCTTGTTGATATTCATTTGGCTTTTCGTATCTAAATCTAATTATATCTGGGTTATTATATTTCTTTATTAAGTTTTCGACTTCTGTTATTGTATTTTCAAAATAACTGTCATCCGCATCCAAGAACATGGTATATTTACCTGAAGCATTTTTTATTCCGTTTTTTCTTGCTATATATTGACCTTGATTTTCTTGTATAATAACTTTTAGATTGCTCATACTGTTTTGCAAATCCTTACACACCATTTCAGTGTTATCATTTGCACCATCAATTACTACAATAATTTCTACAGTATTACTTGAAATAGATTTTATGCTGTTTTCAATTGTTTTTTCCGCATTGTAAGCTGGAATAACAACACTTATCAAATATTGATTGTTTTTCATTTTTCTCCTTTACCAATTCAACTCTAGTGCTTATTTAACAATTGTATATAAAATATTTATTAATCATTACCTTTTATTAGCTATCAATTACTGTTTCAATTTGTTTTACTGTATTTTCTGTTTCGAAAATTTTACTTCTGTTTTTTATGTTCTTTTTTAATTCCTGCATTAATTTTTTATTTGTTAAAAGCTCTTTCATACCTTCATATAGACTGTCTGTGTCGTTTTTTACAACCAAAGCTGCATTAGTATTTTCTCCAAATATTTCTTTAGTTCCCGGACAGTTTGTTGTAATGATTGCTTTTTCTAAAATAGTGGCTTCAATTAGTGCTGTACTAAGCCCTTCAATCCTTGATGAGCATACAAAAATATTTGAATTTTTTACAAATTTATAAGGGTTTTGTGTATAGCCAATTAGATTTACAGTATTTTTAAGCTTATTTCTGTTTATAAATTCTTGTAATTTGTCTTTTTCTCTACCTTCTCCGACTATCCACAAAGTGTGTATTATTCCTTCACTTATTAACCTTTTATGGACTTCTAATAGTCTGTCATATCCTTTTTCTTTAACTAGTCTACCAACTGTACAAACTATTAATCCATTTCTATTTAATGGTCTAGTTATTTCTTCTTTTGCTCTTTTCCTAATTTCTTTAGAATTTATAGGATTTACTTGAACTACAATATTCTTTTTTATTCCAGTTTTCTCTGTAAACTTATTTTTTACTTCATCTGATACACAAACAATTTGATTAAACTTTCTATAACACTTTTTTTCTTCTTCCAAGTTTATAAATACCTGACTTAATCCTTCTGCTGTTGCATTTGTAATGTCTGTGTGTATCCATGCTATTTTCTTTGATTTTTTATTTGGGGATTGTGAAACAAATTTGGCAACCTTTCCCTCTAAAAAGGCAATTTCGATGTCATATTTTTCATCAATATTTTTTTCATAGAGTTCTTTTGCATGATATTTCATTTTATATAAATATATTTGCCAAACTAGATTCATGATTTTCTTTGAAATTCTATAAAGCTTTGAATGTTTATTTTCTCTAAATTTCTTCAAGTATGCTTTAAAGATATATTTATATTTGATTCCATCTATACATTCGAGTTCTTTTATTAATCTTCCATCATCTACTATTGAGAGTAAAGTTATATCATATTTTGATTTGTCAATGTGTCTTAAAACATTTATTAATGCTCTTTCAGCTCCACCAACTTGTAAAGTATGTATTACAAATAAAACTTTTTTCATTGCCCCTCCCTTCTAACTGATTAAGATATATATTTTTTTCAAATTTCTTTTACAT
Source organism: uncultured Clostridia bacterium (assembly GCA_947627825.1). Next base: position 754 of record CANQXO010000007.1, on the reverse strand, counting down.
TCATAAAAAATATTATAACATATCCGGGGCATAATTTCAAGCTATTTTTCGACAATTGTTGACAAATAAATATTGCATTTTATATGAAACTTTTTTAGTCATTTTAATAATTTTTATTTTCTAAGATATCGTCAATATCAAGATTAGACATATCTTCTATAAAATCCTTTATCTTGTCAAAATGCAAATATTCTGGATTTGCATTTGATGAATTTGTATTTTCGGTAAAGTTTCCTATTTCTTTTATTTTATAATAATCAATTAACCTTTTATTTAGACGGTTATAATCTTCATATAATGACCCCTTTTCCTTAATGGCTTTTTCATTTTCATTTTTAAAATACTTTTGGTAGAAATAATAGTCTGTTAATATATGCAAAAAATAGCCTTTTCCAAAGTCGCTATTTATATCTATTTTAAGCGAATTTTTGAGCTTTTCTATTTCTATTACTTGCTTTCCATTTATTAAAGAAGTAAAATGTGATTCTTGCTTTTCTTGATTTTTCGTTTTCAAATCTTCCTTAAAATCAGGAGCTATGCTCCCTTTTAAGAATTCTTGTTTATTTTTTACTTTATTCTTTTTTATATATTCTTGTCCAATTGCTAAATGGATTATAATACTAGGCATTTGATATCCCTCCTTTTTTTATTTTACCATAAAAAATAGGCCATTACTAGCCTATTTTTATATGAATTATATTAAACTCATCTAATTATTTTTTGTTTACTACATCTTTTAAAGCTTTTCCTGCTT
>CANQXO010000006.1 GCA_947627825.1 uncultured Clostridia bacterium | reverse complement strand
TTGGCAATTGTCCACCATTTTTATCTGCAAAATCATATAATTGTTGTATCATTTGAGAGAAGAATATTGTAAGTAAGAAATCATAAGCTGTATGTGTATCTGATGAAACAACATACAATGCAGTTTTCTTTGTTGCAATATCTTCAAAACTAATCGTGTTGGTTGATGTTACGCTTGCTATCTCTTTTGAATCAAATTTACCTAATTTTGATTGCAATGAACTTAGTATTGAACTATATGTTTTGTCTGATGCAATTTCAACAGACTTATAGTTCATTCTAGCTTGATGGTCATAAGGTAATTTATTTATTAGTTCTGACAATAAATTAGTATTTCCTTTATTATTTGCGGCCCTTACAAGTTCAGCACAACTTGCTAAATTTTGTTCCTCTGGTGGTCGTGCTTCCCTTAAATAATATATTAAAGCCTTCAATAATAACTCCGCCATATTATCCCAGTAAGGGTCTTGTGTTGCAGAAACTTCCGATTTTTGACCTTTTACAATTGTATTTGCTATAACATCTACATCTAATTCTGATTTTACATGTTGTATTGGATTATAACTATCACTACTATCTGGATTTACTAGGTTTAGTAACTTTATTTCATAACCTTGTGATTTTAAGTATCCTGCTGTCGCATCATATATTTCACCTTTAGGGTCAGTAAATACATAAGATCCTAAACATTGGTGTGCATTTGGTATAGTATATGCAGATGATTTACCAGAACCTGATCCACCGACTATAAGTACATTGGTATTTCCTAATTTATCTAGTGGTAAATAATTATCTTCAGCTAAAATCAACCCTGCATTTCTGCTTAATACTTTATATTGTTCTCCTCCTGTACTCCAGTCGCTTGAACCGTGTTCAATTTTGTCGTACTTTCCTCTTTTTCTTGCCTTCCATAATCCAATTCCAAGACATATAGCTAAAAATATTGTAAAAAATAGTGTACTTGTCATAAATGTTTTGAAATATGTTCCCTTAAACATATTTGTTACACCTTTTATTTCGACAATATATTTTGTACTATTAGTAATAAATTCTTCTAAATTAAAAACACCGGTAGCACTACTATCAACTATTGCCACAGCAAGCGGAGCTATTAAAAATAGTTCCGCAAATAGCCAGAATGCAATAGTTATAATAATTGCTACCTTATGCTTTTTTATAGTTACAATTAAATTATCATTCATATTATTTTTACCTTCTCATTGGTTTTATTAATATATTATAATTTATGCTTATTAGCTTACTCTAATTATTTTGTTATATCATTAGTTGATATATCTTGTTTTGTTGGTTGTTGTGATTCTAAAGTTATTCCTTTTGTTATATACTCTCTATACCTACGATTTTTCTCCATTTCCAATAGCTGTACTGGTGTTAAATTCTTTATATCTTCATAAACTTCTGCAGAATGTGCAACTATTTCTAATTCTTCACCTAAAGATGGAGATTTTTCTCCTCTACTTCCGGTTTCTAATGTATATCGTTGATTTTTATCTTTATCAATTCCATGTACTGCACCAACAAATTCGAATTCTTTTTTTCTCACTTTAAACATCCTCCTAGTTATTTTTTTCTCTTATTTCAAAACTAAAATAAGATTTATAAGGTTTTAATTTACATTTTCCTCTTGCTTCATTTGTAGCTGAATCTAAGTATATCATTGGTTTTACTTCTTCTGCTGTTTCTGGGTCTATGATTGTTATTGGTCTTTTTAAATTTGGTGTATATTTAAAATCTTTATATTCTAATGGTGTTTCTGAATAAATAGTATCAAATTTAATTGGTACTGGCTTTTTAGAAATTTTAACTTTATTATCTTTTAGCACACCTAAGTTTACTACAACTTTTTGAGGAGCAAAAGATAATATTACCAAATCTTCTTCAGCTTCTGGATAATCAACAAAAAAAGTCTTCTTTTTGTTAGTACCATTGATTTCTTCAGAAAAGACTAATCTTTCAACTGTGTATCTTGGATACTCGCAATTCCTTGGCAGTTTCATTAATTCTATATATAACTGTGTTAACTCCTTGAGGATCAGTTATACTAAAATATTTACCTTGAAATCCGTTAGCCATTTCACACCTCTTTCTTTTATTTTTTCATTCGCAAACTATATGTAATTATACCACTTTTAACTTAATATGTCAACTAAACTCAATTCTTTTAGCTTTATATATATTTTTTCTTCTTCTTTTGATAGTTTTTTTGGTAGAATAACCTTAGTTACTACATTAAGATTGCCTCTTTTACCTTTTCCATTTTTATAACCTTTTTGCTCAATAGTAATATTATCTCCACTACTAGTACATTTTGGAACAATAATACTTATATCTTCATCAAATAAATTAATTTTTTTCTTAGTTCCAAGTGCTGCTTCCCAAGTATTTATTTCCAACTCTGTAAAGATATCTTCTCCTACTAGTTTAAATTTATTGTCATTTTTAATGTTTACTATAACTAGCAAATCTCCATTTCTTCCACCGTTTTTGCCTTCTTTGCCTTTTCCAGCTAATCTTATTTTATCATGATTTTGAATTCCGGCTGGCACCTTAAAAGAAAAGGAAGTTTCTTTTCCATCTATTGTTCTTAATTTTAATTGTTTGTTTATTCCAAAAAAAGCTTCTTTTATGGATATATCAATTTCTGTATTAATGTCTTCTCCATATATTGGTTCTGTTCTTTTTACTTTCTTAGTTTTATAAACTCCTCCAAAAAAGATATCCATAAACAATTCTTTAAAAGTTTTCTTTTCTTTTTGGGATTTGTCCTTCTTACTTCCAAAATATCTATTCCACTTAAAGTCGTATTTTCTTCTCAAACTTGGATTACTTAATGTTTTGTATGCTTCATTAACATCTTTAAATATTGCTTCGGCTTCGCTGTTTCCGACATTAATATCTGGGTGGAATTTTTTTGCTTTTTCCCTATATGCTTCTTTTATTTGCTCAATACTTACTTTATTCGATTCTAGTCCTAATATTTTATAGTAATCCTTGAAAATCATTTAACATCCTCCATATAATGAACTTATGGTATTTTGATTATATATTATTTTTTTTCATTTATCAATATAAAATTCCTAGTTTTTATACTTTCTTCTAAAATTGGTCTTCCTCTTTTTATATTGTTAATTATTGTATTATCTATATTTTTTACTATTGCTTTATTTATATCATTAAAAGCTAAATCTCGCAATTCTTGTACTCCTTCATAAGTTCTTGTTTCATCTATTTTGTCAGCTATAAAAACTATCTTTTCTAACATAGTCATTTTAGGTTTTCCTGTAGTATGCACACTAATTGCTTTGCACATATCAGGACTAAAATAATATTTTTTTTTGCAAATATCTGCTGATACTTTTCCATGAAGGGTTACGCCTAGAAACATTTCCATGCTTGTTGCATATACATTATTTTCTTTAATATACTTTCTTAGTTCATCAAAAGATTGCTCTTTTGCTAGATCATGCATCAATCCTGCCTTCATTGCTTTTTGTTTATTTACACCATATTTTATGGCTAGCTTTCTGCAGGTGTCCATGACACAAATGCTATGAGCATATCTGTCATCTTTTAAATATTTTTTTAGTTCTTCTTTTAGTTCTTCTATTTTCACTTACTTACTCCTATCACTTTTATGACTTTTTTAAGATTTTCTCCTTCTTTTATACTTTACTTAAATTTATATCAAGTTTTTATATCATTTTTTCATAGCTATATTAACTAATTTATTTAACAATTCTTTATATGAAATTCCTTCCGCTTCCCATAATTTTGGGTACATACTTATCTCTGTAAATCCAGGCATTGTATTTATTTCGTTTAGTATAACTTTGTCTGTATCATTTTCTACAAAGAAGTCTACCCTAGCTAATCCGCTTCCATCTACTGCTTTAAATGCTTTAATAGCACATCTTTTTATTTCTTCTATCTTTTCTTTTGATAAATCTGCTGGGATAATTACTTTCGATTCTTCATTTTTATATTTAGCATCATAGGAATAAAATTCATCTGCCGGTAAAATTTGTCCAACAGTTGAAGCCTGCAAACTGCTTTCCCCTAGTATTGCACATTCAACTTCTTTTCCTTTTATCTCTTCTTCTATTAAAATTTTTCTATCATAATTTAAAGCTTCGGCTATTGCGCTTACAAGCTCTTGCCCATCTTTGGCTTTGCTTACGCCTACTGAAGAACCTGAATTAGATGGTTTTACAAATACAGGAAACTTCAATTTTTCCTCTACTAATTTAATGATTTCATCATTTTCTAATTTTATTTCATCAAAATTTTCATCTATGTATATATTTCCATCTCTTAAGTATATGTATTTTGCTTGAGGAATTTTTGCTTTTTCAAATATTATTTTTGTATACACTTTATCCATGCTTATACTAGATGACAATACTTTGCAGCCTACGAAAGGAACTCCTATTATTTCAAGCATTCCTTGAATTGTTCCATCTTCTCCATATAGACCATGTAATACTGGAAATACAACATCCATATTTTTTAAAACACTATATATATCTTTTATTTTTTTTCCTCTTTTATCTATCCATTTACCATCTTTAGTGATTTGTATTGCAGTAATATTGTATAATGCTTTGTCTAAATTGTCTATAACATTTTTTCCAGACACTAATGAAACTTCGTGCTCCGTTGAAGTTCCTCCGTAGATAACAGCAATTTTAATCATAAAATCTTTCCTTTCTTATTTTGCTTAAATCCAATCTTAAATTACTATTAAGAATTTTTTAAGCTTTCTACAATTTCGCCAAACTTCATTGAATTAGATGCTTTTAGCAATATTGCATCTTGTGGCTGTATAATATTTTTTATTCTGTTAATTGCTTCTTCATTACTATTAAAATGAAATTTATTAGAAATATTTGCATTTTCATTTATGTATTTTGCCAAATTACCAACAGTAATCAATATATCTACATTATTTATAATATCTCCTATTTGTCTATGTAAGCTTTCGGCATAATCTCCAAGTTCTAGCATGTCACCTAAAACTGCTATTTTTCTTCTATCTTTGATATTTTCCAAGTATTCGATTCCTGCTTTCATAGAATCAAAATTGGCATTGTAAGTATCATTTATAATTAGTGCACCTGTTTTATGATTTATTATCTCCATTCTATTTTTTGTTAGTTCTAAGTCTAGGATTCCTTCTTGGATTTTCTCCATTGGTATATCAAAGTATTTTCCTACTGCAATTGCGCATAGTGCATTTAATATAAAATGTTCACCTGCAACTGGCACAGTAATCGTATTTTTACCTACCTCAAATACACTTCTATCTTCAAAAAGCTGTATGTTTTTTGCAACATATTTGCTACTTTCATTCTTTATTCCGTAGGTTATTTTATTATACTTATCTTCGTTTTTAGCCCAAGCACTTAGCAAATCGTTATCATTATTGATTACGACTGTATTTCCTTGCAAACCTTCCAATATTTCAAGTTTTGCTTTTAATATATTTTCCCTTGAACCTAAATTTCCTATATGTGCTGTTCCAATATTGGTAATTACTGCGACTGTAGGTTTAGCTATACTTGTTAGTAAACTAATTTCACCAAAATGATTCATTCCCATTTCAATTACCATTGCTTCTTCATCTTTTAATTTTAGTATTGTAAATGGTAATCCTATATTGTTGTTTAAATTTCCTTCTGTTTTTAATACTTTATATTTTTTCTTCATTACTGATGCAATCATATCTTTTGTGCTTGTTTTTCCAACACTTCCTGTTACAGCAACTACTGGTATATTAGTCATACTTCTTTTATATTTTGCTAGTTTTTGAATTGCTGATATAGTATCATCAACTAGTATAATATTGCCTCGTTTTTCTTCTGGTATTTCACTTAAAATGCATGCTTTTGCTCCCTTTTCTATTGCTTCTTTATAAAAATCATTACCATTGAACTTTTCACCTTTAATTGCTACGAAAGTATCTCCTTCTTTTAGATTCCTTGTATCTTTTTCAAAGTTGTCTACTTCTATATCTTCACTACCGCAAATAAGTATTCCTTGGGTAATTTTTAATATATCCTTTATTTTCATTTTTACCTAGCCTTTCACAGTATTTTTTTCTATTATATGCTATTAGGTTTTATTTTACAAGTAAAAAAACATCCTTTTATGGATGTTTTTTTACTTTATATCATTCTTTAAGTTGTAAGTGTTCCATTTGGAGTATCTATAATCATTAAAATGTCTTCTTCACTACCGGTTTCAACATTTATATATACTAAAAAATTATTATCTTCTGTTTTTCCTTTAATCTCCCAGCATGCTATTTCCGTATTCCATTCTGTTGGAATTACGGCTAAACCTACTCCTATAATTTCAAGTTTCGGATTAATTAGCTTTCTTGCTTGTTCTTCTGTTATTTTTACTTCAGGTAAGCTTCTTTCCTCCTGATGGCTGTTTAAATATCTTGTTGCCTCTACTCCTAATACTTCTCCATTATCTAGTGCAATCTTTACTTTTACTAAATCAGGATAAATTACAACATCATTTTGAAGGTATGCGTAGTTTACTGTTATAAATCCACTTTCCTTCATATAATATGTTTCTTTCATATTTTTATATTCTCTATTTTGCAAAAACTCTTTTCCAATATTAACAGCATCCTCAGGCTTTATAGTTTCATCTCCAACTTGTCTATCACTATTCATTGAGACTATATGTCCACCTTTTTTAGATACACTAATATTGATATTTTCTTCTTCATTTTTAGTTGTTACAGTAAAATTATAACACTGAATATTAGCGTTTTGCGATTTCTCCGTAAAGTTTATTTCATTTATTTTATCTTCTCCAATAAATTGCTTTGCTAATTCCTCTGCTTTCTCTTTATCAATATCTTCACCAGTAAGTCCTAATTGTTCTGTGCTATCTAGCCCTTCGGAATAAGCCCCATCATAAATTAAACCTGAATACTGATGTAACTCATCTTCTATATTTGAAAAACTGCTTTGCGTAAGAGTTTCGTCTTCACGAGCAAAAACTTTTTGTCCAACACTTTCTAACTCACCCCATCTAATAGTATTTTCAAATAAATCTGTTTCTAATTGGTACAAGGTGTTTTTTAGATTTACACTATAATCATGAAGTTGAGATAAATTATCCAATTCTTCCTGAGATAACTTTTCGCCCTTTACTGTCTTTTTTGAAATTGTATAACAATAATCTCCTACTTGATGAAGAAATTTTTGTGTATTTTCTAATTCCTGTGTCTGCAACGGTAATCTTGATAAATATGCCTGTGCTAGTGCAGTTTCTTTATTTATGTTTGAAAAATTTTCTGTTGCATGCTCACTACTATATGATATAGTTGCTTTTGCAAGTAATTTTTCTGTATCATCAACATACTCAATTAGTTGATAAAATGCATGATTGTAATTATTTTCAGCAAGCTGTCTATAAGCTTTTGTTTTCTTATATGCACAAATAGCAAGTGCAATAATGATAACTATTAGAGTTATTACTAAAGTTAACATCTTTTCGCTTCTTAATCTATCTTTCCACTCATAAATCTTATTTTTTATTTTAGATGACGACATATATTATCCTTTCAAAAGTTATTTTTAGTATTTTTTACTAAAATTGTTATAATATACATCTCAAATAAAAAATAGCTGTGCAAGCAGCTATTTTTTATATTACTTTTTTTCATTTTTTGTGGTATCTTCACATTTTCTAACCATTGGTTGCACTAAGTAATCAGAAATCATATCACTTACTGCAATAAGATTTCCACAAGGCACAAATCCCTCCTTACAATACCGATTTACTTGCTTTTCTAAGCATTTGATTGCAGATGGTAAATCTAATTCTTGCCCATTTTCTGTTGTGATTAATTTGTATTCATACATACAATTACTACACCTCTTTTATCATTATAATAAGGTACTCTATCTTGCACTAGAGGATGGCAATCTCTTATGAGATAAAATTATTATATCATATTTAATATTGATTTTCAAACATTTACATTATATTTCTGTTCTTCCTTCAAAAGCTTTCCCTAGAGTAAATTCGTCTGTATATTCTAAATCTCCTCCAACTGGAATACCATGCGCAAGTCTTGTAGTTTTTATTCCCATAGGTTTTATCAATTTTGAAATATACATTGCAGTTGCTTCGCCTTCTACCTTTGGATTTGTAGCAAGTATAACTTCCTTTACATTTCCTTCCATTAATCTTGATAACAATTCTTTTATTTTTATATCATCTGGACCTATTCCATCCATTGGAGAAATAGAGCCATGAAGAACATGGTATAGTCCCTTATACTCATGAATTTTCTCAATTGCAACAACATCTTTGACATCCTCTACAACGCAAATTTTGGTGTTATCCCTTTTTGCATCAGAACATATATCACAAGGGTCTGTTTCTGTGATATTGTAACATTTTGAGCAAAACTTAAGATTGTTTTTTGCATCTTGAATACTTTTTATAAAATTATCTGTTTCTTCTTTGCTTGCGTTAAGCATATAAAAGGCTAACCTTATAGCTGTTTTATTACCTATACTTGGTAGCCTTTCAAAACTTTCTATTAATTTTTCTATTGAAGGTGAAAAATAAGACGACATGTATTACTCCTTAAAGCCTTAGCTTAATCCTGGTATGTTGTATTTGCCAAACTCTGCATTAGTTGCAGAATCAACTTTTTTTAAGGCATCATTTACTGCAGTTAAAATTAAATCTTGTAACATTTCAACATCATCTGCATCAACTACATCTTTGTCAATTTTTATTTCTAATAATTCTTTAGCACCATTAACTTTTGCGTAAACGGCACCTCCACCAGTTGTACTTTCAAAAATTTGACTTGCCAAATTTTCTTGAGATTTTTCCATCTCCTCTTGCATTTTTTTTGCTTGTTTCATGATTTGGTTCATATTTATTCCACCAAATCCTCCCATTCCTCCTGGAAATCCTCCTTTTCCCATAAAAACCTCCTTTGATATATTTTTTAGCTATCCATCAATCATATTTATATTTATTCCAATATCCATCGAATTACTAGCTTCTTCATTAACTTCCATATTAGTTTTATCTATTAATTTTATTCTCATATCTTTTTTACATTCCAATGAAGCTAATCTTTTTAGTTCCGCCATGTTTTCTGGCTTTTCAATAACACCTCTACCAAAACTATTTAATCCATTTGGAAATTCTATTCCCAAAGTCATATCATCAAGTAAAACTCCTCTAGCATTCATCAAATTAGAATATAAAATAGGCATTCTTTCTTCTTTTAGTGTATCAATTATGTTTTGCCAGAAATCTGCACTTTTCTTAGATGAACTTTTTGTGCCTTCGGCTATGGCGGATTGTGGCTTTTTATCCACAATTTGTTTGCTAGTTGTGGATACTCCTCCTCCAGATTTCGTATTTGAATTAGAACTAGAATTTGAATTTGTACCTTGAATTTTTACTCCATTTTTTACTGCTTCTTCTAATTTTTCTATTCTTTCTTCAAGAGGCATTGTTTCTTTACTACACAATTTTAGTATGCCAACTTGAAATACAATATTCTTTTGTGTAGACCATTTTATACTATTTTCAAGTTCTGATAAAGCATAAATTATTTTTAACAATCTTTCATTATTTGCTTTTTTTGATAGTTCTTCAATTTTTTTAACATCTTGCTCAGAATATATATTAGACAATTCCTTTGTTGATAAATACATTAATATATCCCTAGTATATTTTATCATTTCCCACAACAAATTATTTAGGTCTTTCCCCTCATCAATTATTTGTTTAGTAACTTGCAAAGCTTCTTCACTGTTATAATCAATTATCTTTTCAACGATTCCTGAAATGTATTCTATTTTAGGGATTCCTACTAATTCTTTAATTTTTACTTCATCAATTTTACTTTCACCATCTTGTGCACATCTTTCTAAAATTGATAAAGCATCCCTCATTGCACCTTCGGAAAGTTCAGAAATCAAATTAATTGCTCCTTCAGTATACTCAATTTTACACTCTTTGCAAATCTTTTCAAGACTGCTTGCAATATCTTTATCTGGTATTTTCTTAAAATCAAATCTTTGACATCTTGAAAGAATTGTAGCTGGCAACTTTTGTGGTTCTGTTGTTGCTAGAATAAATTTTACATGTTTTGGTGGTTCTTCTAATGTTTTTAACAAAGCATTAAAAGCACCTGTTGAAAGCATGTGAACCTCGTCAATTATATATACTCTATATTTAGCAACTGTTGGAAGAAAATTTACTTCATCTCTGATTGCCCTAATATCATCTACACTATTATTTGAAGCTGCATCCATTTCAACTATATCTGTAAGTGACCCATCTAACGCTGCTTTGCAAACACTACATTCATTACATGGCTCTCCGTTTTTAGGATTCAAACAATTAATAGCTCGAGACAATACTTTTGCAGAAGTTGTTTTACCGCACCCTCTACAACCCGTAAACAAATAAGCATGTCCAACTCTATCTGCAATTACTTGATTTTTTAAGGTAGTAGTTATATGATTTTGGCCGACAATTTCATCAAATGTCATTGGTCTAAATCTTCTATAAAGAGCGGTATATTCCATAGAAAGTTTTTCCTCCTATAATTAAATTAATGGCATGATGTATACCCTTATTCTAAGGACTCCACACAAAAGTATCTACTTATTGCTGCTTCCTTCCGGACCTGACAAGGTTCATAGGCTTTTATTGGAGTGCCTTAGAATAAAGATATACGCTCACACCATTTGCATTATATAATATTTATTTAATATTATCAAGTATTTTCAACTTTTTTATTTGTAATTACTTTTGTATGTTTATTATTTTTCTCTCTTAAAAGCTATTTGGCTAAAGTCCGTTTTTTCTAGTTTACAAATACCTTCTTCTAGTATATTTCCACATGGAAGTTGTATATCTAATGTACCTCTATAATTTGACACATTCGTTTTTATAATAACATCAAATTTAACTTGTATATTTAGTTTTTCCTGTGTAATACCTATCTTTTTTAGTAAAGATTCATCATATGTAATTTCCCCATCTTCATTTGAAACATATTCACCAATGTTTTGATTTAATATTCTAAATAAAATTCTTCCACCTTGATTTCCTATTTCTAACGCTTTGCTGTTATCTTGATTCGCGCCATTGAATGTTAGACTAGAATTAACTTTAAAATTATCTTCATATACAAATTTCTTTCCATCTGTACTATTTGGCATATACATATAAACTTGATTTTCTTTATTAGATTCTATAATAATATTTTCTATCATTATGCTTTCAATATATGCACTCTCTTCGAATTCAGGATTTTTTTCAAATTTTAGATATACATCATTATATTGATTAATATTTAAATTCCACTTCATATTTTCTGGATTTTCTACTTTAGTTGTTTCATCAACTCCACTTATAACAAGCATTTCTGAAAGATTAAAAGGCATATTTTTTTCACCTTCATTTTCATATTTAAGCATAATTAGTAAAACACATCCAAAGGTTATAACTATTATAAATAGTACTAATGCTTCTTTTAATTTTTCTTTAACAATTTTATTCATATATCCTCCAATATTGGCGGAGATGGTGGGATTCGAACCCACGCGCCACTTTATTGTAGCTAGCTGTTTTCGAGACAGTTCCGTTATGACCGCTTCGGTACATCTCCATCTACCTTGTCTTTAGTTTGGTAACTAATATCTATTTTTTACTTAAAGCTCTATTTTTTATTTAAGGATCATTGCTTACTTAGTCTTAACTCCTTAAAGAATTCTTTTAACACTTTTTCACATTCATCTTTACACACATCATACTCTGTTTCTACATGATGATTAAATTTGTAATCTTCAAATAAGTTAAATACTGATCCACAGCTTCCTGTTTTTTCATCCATCGTTCCTATATATACTTTTTTTATTCTAGATTGAATTAACGCTCCTGCACACATGCTACATGGTTCCAATGTAACATACATTTCGCAATCTGTTAGTCTCCAAGATTTTAATTTTTTTGAAGCTTTTTGAATTGCCAATATTTCTGCATGTTTTGTGCAATCATTTTTTGTTTCTTTTTGATTATAAGCCCTTGCAATAACTTTATCATCTTTTACAATAATTGCTCCAACTGGGACTTCAAGAATCTTTTTTGCTTTTTCTGCTTCTTTCAAAGCTTCTTTCATATATTTAATATTTTTTTCCATTATATATCCCTGTAATTTATATTTTTCTCATATAATTAATAATATAAGTCTTTATTATTTTACCATATTGTACAAATATAAGCAAGAAAAAAAGAACATATAAAAAATGTCCTTAAATTATTTAGTGTATAAACAATTTATTTATGCTTATGTTCTTCATGCATTATTCATTATTTGTTCTTTTTTCATTTGTGCTTTAGATTAATTAATACTTATATTAGATTTTGATTTTATGTAATCTTCTACAATGTAATTAATTTGTTCAGCATCATCTTCACATTTAATTACTTCATCAATGAGACTTTTGATTTCATTTTCGTCATTTACTATGTTGCTTGCTGAATAGATTTCTTTTTCTATAAGCTCATTGTTTTCAGTCTTTGTGATTTTAAAACCGAAAGTGCTATCTTGCGTGATGTAATATTTTCTTATTACTTTGGTGTCTTCTAGCACTTTACTGATTTCGACACTAGAATATAACATATTCATGGTCATCCCCTCCTTTTTTAAATACTGCAGACAATATAATACCATTTTCTACCACGATAGTCAATAGTTTTTTATAATTTTTTTGACAATTTTTTCTATATTTTTTTCTAAAATCTTGTAATTATTGCTATTGCTTATTTTCATGGATTTAATAAATTCAATATTAAGTTTCAACTACAATTATATATCACTTTTTTGATTTATTTTTTTTGCTATTCCTACTATAAACGCTTTTGTAGTAGGTTTATCAAGATTATATGTATTAAAATACTCCTTTATTATCTCCTCATCAGTATTATAATACATTAATGTAATTAATTTACTAGTACACCATAATATATTTTTGGCTTCTGTGTGATATTTTTTTCCTACAATGTTGTAGACATACTTTGAAAAATTTTTTATAACTGTTATGTCTTTAACAGTCAACTTTATCTCATCTATTAAAAATTCGAAAGCTAGTGAATTTCTTTTGAAATTAAAGTTCTTTAGTTCCATCATGATTCTCTCATCTAATGATTTCACCAATTTTTCCAACTCCTTCTCAAAACTTCCATTTCTCTTGAATTTATTAAAAAAAGATAATAGTATTATATTGTAGCTACATAATGTGGCATATTAATTTTGAACAATCATATCATAGCCATTGTTGTGATATGTTGTTATATAGAGATTTTGAAGCAGTTCGACAAACAAACATCATTTATGGAGGTTTAACTATGACAAAGAAAATCATCAGCATGATCCTAGCCCTTGCGTTTTGCTTCTGCATGATTATTCCGGTGTCTGCGGAAAGCTTTACGCCGACCGAAACAAACACAACACAGCGTATCGAAGTAACAGTTTCCATTGCGGCAGACGAACCGATGCCTATCTACAGCATGCCTGCTTCTGTTGGTGGTTACATTTCTAACTACTTTGGTCAGAAGACTACTACCCTTACGCGAAACATCACCAATGGTGCGATTGCAGCAGGTGTATCTACCAGTAGTGCTTCTGGTAATGTATTTTGTAGTGTAAAACTACCTAATGGCGCCATTCAGGTTTTAGGCTCTGTTCCCGCATCTGGTGGCTCTACTCCTAAGATTTCTTTTGCAACTCTCGCAAAAGGAGATTACACTTTCATATTTGAAGCTAGTACAGGCGCACAACTTTATGTTTCCGGTTATATTTATGACATGTAATTATTCTATCGGCTTATGGTTTTTCCATAAGCCCTTTAATTTGTTTGGAGATATTCTGTACTGATTTTAACATCATCATCTGTTACACATTCTAACTCTATATTATATAACAATATATTTTCTTGTGCATTCTTATTCCCTTCTACGATTTCATTATCACTTATTGGTAATAAAGTCTCTTTATTTAATTTTATTTCTTCATTTTTAACTTTTAAAGTAATATTGTCTTTATGAATTGTACATAATACAAAAACTGATTTAAAACCATATTCTAAATAATTTGTCACTTCACTTTTTAGTATTGATGGAAAAGAATTATACAGCAATATTCCATTGTCATAAGCTTCGGTTACATACATATTTAACTTAGTATAAGTTTTTTCTTGTTCGTTAACTACATATTTAAACTTATTCTTTAAATCTATGTAGCTAACACTTTTTGACTCAACATCCATAGCGTTATTTGTTTCAATTATCTTATAAAATCCATCTTTATACCATACTTCACTTGTGCTTGATAATATATTTCCATTTAATGTTTCAATTTTAAAATGATAATTATCCACATTCATATATTGTCTTAATTTTGCACTAATTGAATTAAGTACAATTAACTTATATGCCGCATAACATACATATACTATAAATATAACTAATACTGCTATTGTCACTCTTTTTATTAGCTTTTTGTAGTTAAAAGAATTCGTTACTACTGGACCATTATTTGATTTCTTTTCATTCTTTTCAGCTAATAATTCTTCAATTGAAATGTCTAAAATCTCACTTATCTTTTTAATTTTCTTTAGTCTTGGTGAAGATATATCTAGTTCCCACTTTGATACTGTTTGTCTTGTAACTCCCATTCTGGCAGAAAACACTTCTTGAGACATCCCTTTTTTCTTTCTTCCTTCGACAATTTTTGTCCCTAATGAACTCATAAAAAATCTCCTTTGTTATAAATTTTCCTCCTTTTCAAATCTCTATATGCAAATATTATAAATATAACACCTAAAAATTTCTACCAACTTTTGTTTGCAATTTGTCAACTTTAAAGTTGCATTTTAGGAAATTATATACTTTTTTGTAAAAACTTGTCTAAAAAAGAGGAATTATGTATATCATAACATAAGAATTTTTAAAAAGCTACTGATTTACCGTTAATTTTTTTCAAAAGTTTACATTTACATAATTCAAAGTTTGCAAAAAATAATTTGCTTACTTTAAATTAATTTTGTAAACTTTTATATATTAAATTTTAATTGTTGATCTAGTCATAACATATAAAAAAATCGTATAAGACTTGTTTAAAAGTTTTATACGATTTTTAAGTTTTGGTGTTCCTGAGAGGATTCGAACCTCCGACCAACAGTTTAGGAAACTGCTGCTCTATCCAACTGAGCTACAGAAACATATATTCCGTAGCTATTATATCACTTTTTTGACATAATAGCTACTATTTTCAGTTAATTTCTTTCCATCCATTTATATTTGCTCTTTTTATTGCACCCATTATTCCTGCTCTTACATGTTTATTTCGTTTTTCAAATTCTTTTAATAAGTTTAGTGCATATTCTCTTGTTGAGTTGCCATCCATTGGACAAACTTTTTTCATAACTTCTATATTAGAATTTTTTATAAAACTTCTTGTCATTTTTTCAGCTACATATATTAGTGGTCTTATTGTTGTTATTTGTGATTTATCCATATAGCTTACGGGCGCAAATGTATTAATGGTTCCAGCATATATTAAGTTTAGCAAAATCGTTTCTAATACATCATCTTCATTATGTCCTAATGCAATTTTGTTGCATCCTTTTTCCTTTGCTGTTGAGTTTAATATTCCCCTTCTTAAATTTGCACATAATGAACATGGATTTTTTTCTTTTCTTTCATCAAAAACTATTTCTTTAATATGTCCATCTACTACTACTAATTCTATATTTAGTTCCTGCGCAACCTTCATAAGAACTTCTTTATCAAAGCCATCGAATCCTGGATTAACTGTTATAGCGATGAACTCAAAGTGTTTTGGATAAAATATTTGTAAACTTTTTAGAGCATATAGAAGTGTTATTGAGTCTTTTCCTCCTGATAAAGCCACCGCAATCTTATCGCCCTCTTCTATCATATTATAATCTTCTATTGCTTTTCTTACCTTGCCTAATACTTTTTGTATTTCTTTATTCCACAACTTCTTTCATTGCCTCCGATAGTTTTTCTAGTTTTTCATCTGCATCTTCCATACTTGTTCCTCTAACACCTATATAGAATTTTATTTTTGGTTCTGTTCCAGATGGTCTTACACAGCACCATGCATTGTCTGTTAAATCATAATATAATACATTTGATGTTGGTAAGTCTGTTTTGCTGGTTTCTCCGTTTGATTTTACTATTGTATGTTCTTGATAATCTCTTACTTCTAATACATCAAAGTCAGCTAGCTTTGTTGGAGGATTGCTTCTTATTCTTTCCATCTTTGCTTTGATTTGTTTTCCTCCGTCTGCACCTTTTAATACAATTGAAATTTGTCCTTCTTTATAGAATCCATACTTTTTGTATATATTAATCATTTGTTGCCACAAGGTAATTCCCTTTGTTTTGTAATATGCTGCAGCTTCGCAAAGTGCCATAACTGCAGATATTCCATCTTTGTCTCTTGCATGTGGACTTATTAAGCATCCATAACTTTCTTCAAATCCAAATTGGTAGCTATAAGTGTTTTGTTCTTCAAATTGTCTTATTTTTTCTCCTATCCATTTGAATCCTGTTAGTGTCTCAAATACCTTTAATCCGTATTCTTTTGCTATAGCTTTTGCCATATCTGATGAAACTATTGTTGTTATAAATGCTCCATTTGATGGTAAAATTCCTTTTTCTTTCATTTGTGATAATTCATATTCAGCAATTAATAGTGCTGACATATTTCCTGTATATGCAACATATTCTCCATTTTCGTCTTTTGAGTATATTCCTAATCTATCTGAATCTGGGTCTGTTGCAAGTACAACATCTGCGTCAACTTTTTCTGCTAACTCTAATGCTAGCTTGAAGGCTTTTTTGTCTTCTGGATTGGGATAACTTACAGTTGGGAAATCTCCATCTGGTTTTTCTTGTTCTGGTACTACAAAAACTTTTGTAAATCCTAATTCTTTTAATACTCTTTGTACTGGTATATTTCCTGCTCCATGTAATGGTGTATATACTATTTTTAAATCATCTTTTACTTGTTGTATTGCTTCTGGATTTAACACTAGTGATTTTAAGGTATTTATAAATTTGTCATCTATCTCTTTTCCTATTTCAACAAAAAGTCCTTTTTCTAATGCTTCTTCTTTGCTTATTTTCTTGATTTGAGAGAAGTCTGTGTTATTTACTTCTTCTATTATTTGTTTATCTTTTGGTGGAATTATTTGTGCTCCATCATCCCAATAAACCTTATATCCGTTATACTCTGGAGGATTATGACTTGCTGTAATCATTATTCCCGCTGTACATTTTAACTCTTTTACTGTAAATGATAGTTCTGGAACTGGTCTTAGTGATTCAAATACATATGTTTTTATTCCATTTGCATTTAATATAAGTGCTGCTTCTGTACTAAATTCTTTTGACATGTGTCTTGAGTCATAAGCTATTGCTACTCCTTTTTCCTGAGTTCCTTCTTTTAATATAAAATTAGCTAAACCTTGTGTTGCTCTACCTACTGTATATTTGTTCATTCTATTTAAGCCTGCACCTATTACACCCCTAAGTCCTGCTGTTCCAAATTCAAGCTCTTGATAAAATCTATCTTCTATTTCTTTTTCGTTTCCTTTTATTGATTCTAATTCTTTCCTTGTTTCTTCATCAAATACTGGGTTACTTAACCATTCTTCATATCTTTTTAAATATTCTTCCATCTATTTTCTCGTATGAAAATCATACTCTCCTTTTTCTACATTTAGATTTTATGGATTTATCTATAAACCTAAGAAAGAAAACAAGCTTGAAAAAGCTTATTTTCTTTTTTAAATATTATTGTTTGCTATGAAAATCTTTATATAACTTTCTTGCTGTTTCTGGACTGTCTACTCCCTCTGCATTTTTTACTGGAGCAAATTCATTTTCTCTTTTTACTCTTAATACAGCAAAACTATCTAAACTCTCAAACGCATCGAATAAGAATGCTTCAAATTTATAAGCATTTGGTTTGTCTGGAACTACAAGATTTCCATCTTTATCTATGTATTTTGCTTTTTTGAATGCTATATGATATGGTAATTCCATTTGACTAACTTTTTCAATAGCTTTTAAACTAAACAAATTGCAAAGTATATGAGATTCTCCATATTTTAATTCGCCTTTTTCATCTCTTTCCTCTGCCATTTCAGGAGTTATTTCTGTGTATTCAATAACACTTGGTCTTCCATTTCTTTTGCAAAATACTCCAACTTTTTCTGTTGGACTAGCTTTTACAATACTTTTTCCAGCTGCCATTACTTTTTTCTTTACTGATAGTCCAAGTAGTATTGGGTCAACTGGTTTTACTAAAACATTGTCAACTCCTCCAACAAATACCCATTCTACACCTCTAGCTTTCATGTCATATATTACGCCTTCCTTTAGCATAGAGTGGAATATTCCTCCATGTCCATCAGCTGCTTGTTTTACTTTATGCTTTTCATCAACTAGGATTTTTCCTTCTGTTGATATCATTGGAAGTTTGCCTTGTTTAAAAAATGTTACGCATGCTTTTGGATATCCAAAATAGTTGTTTTTCTCGAAAAATCTTTCTGTCGTTTCGTTATTTTCTTCACTAGTCATTATGTACCAAGGAATATCAACCCCAAAATCTTTTCTTGCTTTGATTAAAATATCTGTAAGAATTTCGAATATTGATTTATGTGTATCTAATCCTAAATCAAATGTTCCTTTAGGTCCTGTGTGTCCTAACCTTGTTCCTTGTCCTCCTGCCATTGTTACAACAGCTAATTTTCCTTTTTTAATTTCTTTTGTTCCAATTTCTTTTAGTTTGTCTCTTTCTTCTTTTGATAATTTTGCCTTGTCAACATACTCAATAGGTTCTATTTTTGAATTTACAAAAGTTGGTTCCTCTTTGCTTTTTTCATATAATGTTTTTACTTGACTGTAATCGATAGTTAGTAAGCTATCTAAAAAATCTTGCTTTTGCTTTTCGTCCGTAAGCCTATTGTATTCATCTAATAGTTGTTCTTGGCCATATTTTTTTAAAGTCTTCTGAATTTGTTTTAATTTTTCGTCCATTTTATTTCTCCTTTGCCATTAATTTAATATATGGCTTCGGCCACGATAGACACTTCATGCCACTAACATCTAAAAACGATACACAATTTTTTTAGATACACTATATATTATACCAATATTAAAAATTAGTCAATTACTTTTTCACCAGTTGTGTATAAAATTTTATCACTTTTTTCTAATATTTCTCTCATGTATGCTCGTTGATGAGCAAAGTTGTGACAATTTATTATTCTTATTTTTTCCCCTTTATTTGTGTTTTCTAAAATATATTCATTTGCTTCATTAATATATTGTAAATTTCCTTCTACTATATATATTATATTTTTAGCTGGCTTTAATTCTTTTTCATATATATTTTTTGTTGTTTTAAAATTTATATTATCTATTATTTCTTCATTATAATTATACTTTTCTTTTAATACATATATTTCATCCTCTAGTTCATCTTGTAAAAAAGTTATAATTTCAGTTTTTTTTGTTCTTTTTTCCTTTAAATATTCTAGTAAAATTAATCCTAAATGGTATTTACTTGCGTAAAAATTACATATCCTCTCTACTTTCATTTGTTTTCTCCCTTCTTGGTAAATATTACCACTTTGTTACAAAAATGTCAATATTGTTACACAAAAATCGTATTCAAAAATTCGACATTAAATTTTTTCCAAAATAGTATAAAAAATTTTTTTAAGGTAATAATTTTATTAAATAGAAATTTAATGTAAAAATGAAAATTTAATTTTTTTAGAAAGGAGTGTATAATGAATTATTTTTCTAATAAAAAACATATTTTTTATAATTATAAAAATGGAAGTCATAATTTAAATAGCAAACGCAATTTTCTTATTTTGATTGTACTGGTAATGTTATTTTTTACATTATCCGCTTCATCTTATGCCAAAAATATATCTAGCAACTTAAGCTCAAATATTTTTAGATTACATGTTATTGCTAATAGTGATTCCGCTGAAGACCAAGCTTTAAAATACAAAGTTAGAGATGAGCTTATTTCTTATATGAATTCTATTTGTCAAAATTTAAATGATAAAAGTGAAGCCATAAGTATTGCTCAAAGCCATTTAGACGATTTTAAAGAAATTGCTCAAAGAGTTGTTTTGGAAAATGGATATAATTATAATGTAGAATTAGAAATAGGAAATTTTGAATTTCCTACAAAAACTTATGGTGATATAAGTTTTCCTGCTGGTTTTTATGATGCATTAAGAGTAAAAATTGAAAAGGCTAAAGGGCAAAACTGGTGGTGCGTAATGTTTCCTCCCCTATGTTTTGTTGATGTTACATCAGGCGTAGTGCCGGATGAATCAAAGGAAAATTTACAAGAGAACTTGTCTGATGAAAGTTATTCTATAGTTTCTGAGACAAATAAAGTAACTCAATTTAAGTTTAAAATAGTTGAATTGTTTAAAAACTTTGGCTTTAAAATCGCTAATAAATAATTAATTTTTTCAAAAATCTTGTAAATTTACTGATTATATGTTATATATTATATGATTAAATTACTGGGGGTAATAAATTTGGAGAAATTTGTTATACATGGGGATACAAGATTAGTTGGAGAAGTTGAAATAAGCGGTGCAAAGAATGCAGCTGTTGCAATTTTGCCTGCTACTTTATTAATAGATGGAATTACTACATTAGAGAATGTTCCTAATATTAGTGATGTAAAAATTATATGTAATATTTTAACTTCTTTAGGCGCAGTAGTTAATTGGTCAAATGAACATACGGTTACTGTTGATACTAGGTCATTGCAAAATACACATGCTCCTCTTGACATGACAAGTAAATTTAGAGCTTCATACTATCTTTTAGGCTCTTTACTTGGTAGGTGTAAAGATGTAGAAGTTGGACTTCCTGGAGGTTGTAACTTAGGTGCAAGACCTATTGACCAACATATAAAAGGTTTTGAACTACTTGGTGCTAAAGTTGAATATGGTCAAGGAAAAATTAATGCTTATGCTACAAAATTGCATGGTACTACTATATATTTTGATGTTGTATCAGTTGGTGCTACTATAAATTTAATACTAGCTTCAGTTTTAGCTGAAGGCACAACTGTTTTAAACAATGTTGCAAAGGAACCTCATATTGTTGATGTTGCCAACTTTTTAAATACAGTTGGTGCTGATATAAGAGGTGCTGGAACTGATGTTATAAAAATTAATGGTGTTTCTAAACTTTCTGGAAATCATACATACTCTATAGTTCCAGACCAAATTGAAACTGGTACTTTTATGATAGCAGCATTAGCTTCAAAAGGTGATATATTAATAAATTGTATTTATGAGCACATGGATTCTCTTTCTGCTAAAATATTAGAGATGGGTGGAAAAATAGAAAACTTTGGAGATTCAATAAGAGTTAGTTGCTCAGATAAACTACATTCAACAAATATCAAAACTTTACCTTATCCAGGTTTTCCTACTGATTTGCAACCTCAGATGGGAGTAGCTTTATCTATTGCAAATGGTACAAGTATTATAAATGAGAGTATATGGGATTCTAGATTTCAATATACAAATGAACTAATAAAAATGGGCGCTAAGATTTCGTCTCAGGGCAAGACAGCCATTTTTGAAGGTGTAGACCATTTGATTGGAGCACCTCTATATGCTTCAGACCTTCGTGCAGGAGCAGCCCTTTTGGTGGCTGGAATTATTGCACATGGTACAAGTGAGCTTTACAATATTCACTACATTGACAGAGGTTACGAACATATTGAAGAAAAATTTATAACAAAACAAAGAGAACTGAAATTGAAAACAATATAGAATAATTGTGGAATAATTAATTGTAGAATAGGATGTACTAATGTTTAAATTTTGTAACTTATATAGTGGTAGCTCAGGCAATTGCTCTTTTATAGAAACGGACAACACTAAATTACTTGTTGATTGTGGAGTTTCTTCTAAAAAATTAGAAGAAGCTCTTAATTGGGTTGGAGTTAAAATATCTGATATCGATGGTATTTTAATTTCACATGAACATTCTGACCATGTAAAAGGTCTATCTACTATCAGCAAAAAATATAGTATTCCTATTTATGCTAATAATGCTACTTTTACAAACTTAAAGCAAAACATTTCTGAAGACTTTAAAATCAAATATAAGTCCAATGAAAAATTTGAAATTGGAGATATTAAAGTTTTTCCTTTTTCTATACCTCATGATGCTGCTGACCCTTGTGGCTTTTCTTTATATCATGATAATAAAAAATTAACTATTGCCACTGATATTGGACACATGGACAATAAATTATTACATAATTTAGACGAAAGCGATTTTCTTTTGCTAGAGGCAAATTATGAACCTAATATGCTTCAATGCTCAAGATATCCATACCCTTTAAAAAGAAGAATTTTAGGTCCAAATCGGACATTTATCAAATGAAGAAGCTGGTTTAACAATTACTACTTTAGTAAAGTCTGGATTAAAAAATATTATGCTAGGACATTTAAGTGAGCAAAATAACTTTCCTGAACTAGCATATCAAACTGTTATGACTAGCATAATTTCTAAAAATGTTGATGTAGACAAGTTAAAACTTGAAGTTGCCGACAGATATAAACCTAATAATGTAGTTAATTTATAATATTATATAATGTAAGAAAGGTATAATAATTTTTATGCTAAAAATAAATATAGTTGCAGTTGGAAAAATAAGAGAAAGTTATTTGAAAGGTGCTATTTTAGAATATTCAAAAAGACTTTCAAAATACTGTAATTTGAATATTATAGAACTTCCAGATAAAACTATTCCTGAAAAATACAACGAATCTATTGAAAATCAAATAAAAGATTACGAGAGTAATGAAATCATTTCCCATATTCCAAAAAATAGTTATACTATTGCTTTAGATTTAAGTGGAGAAATGATTTCTTCTGAAGAATTTGCAAGTAAACTTTTAAACTTGCAAAATTCATACAGTTCTATTACTTTTATCATTGGTGGAACTTTAGGTATGAATTCTAAAGTAAAAGATTTGTGCAATGAAAAAATTTGCTTTTCAAAAATGACTTTCCCACATACTTTAATTAGAGTTTTTCTTTTAGAGCAAATCTTTAGATGTCACAAAATTAATAATAATGAAAAATATCATCATTAAATATATATAAATTTTTGTAGAGGAAACTTTTACTATAATGGGGGCACTATATATACTATAAATATTACTAACCTTTGCGAAGAAAAGCTGTTTAACCCGGTTAGTTTAAAGGTTCAATCAGACTAATAATGGAGGTAACTTTTCTTCTGTTCCTCTACAAAATTAAAAACTTTTTTATTATCGCGGAAATTATTTTAGAAATAAACTTCCTGATTAAATAATTAATTGATAAAAACAAAACTAAATAAAAAATTAATTTCATGATTGCATTTTACACCAAAATTTACCATTTGTCAACAAAAATCGTTCGACAAAATTCGACATCTTTTGACATCATTTAACTATCAATATTGCAGTTACAATACTAACAATATCAGCAATAAGAGCGGGCATAATGACTTTCCTACTCTTTTTTGCTTTAACTTGATTCATATAAATTGCTATTACAAAAAATGTTGTTTCAGAAGCAGACATTATAGTTGCTGCAATTAAACCTATTCTTGAATCAGGTCCAAATTTTGTAATAATATCTGTTGCCAAAGCCATAGATGCACTACCGGAAATTGGCTTAATTAATGCAAGAGGAATTATCTCTCCGCGGAAAATTAATATTTTTTAAAACTACTCCTAATAAACTAGATATAAAGTCTAACAAACCTGAACTTCTTAACATTCCTATAGCTAAAAAAATTCCTATTAAAGTAGGAAACATTGTTATTGCTATTTTTATTCCATCTTTTGCTCCCTCGCAAAATAAATCATACACCTTTTTATTTTGTGCAAGACCCGAAAAAATAATTATAGAAATTACAAGTGGAATAATTATAGATGAAAAATAAATCATAATTTTTTACTATCCTTTTTTATTATAATTTTTGTCATACAAATTCCTGCTAAAGTTCCTGCCAAAGTTGATATCCAAATAGGAATAATTATATTTGATGGATTACTAGCTCCTAAAGCTGACCTTATAGCAATTGCAGTTGTTGGTATTAACTGTATTGATGTAGTATTTAAAACAATTAAGGTTATCATAGAATTTGACAATTCGTCTTTGTTTTTATTTTCTTTTTGAAGTTCTTCCATTGCTTTAAGTCCTGCTGGAGTCGCTGCATTTCCTAAACCTAAAATGTTTGAAACCGTATTTATAGAAATAGCTTCCATTGCTGATTTATTTTCATTCGCCTCTGGATATAGCCAATTTAATACTGGTTTTAAAATTTTAATTAAATAGTTCATTATTTTTGTTTCTTTTACAATTTTCATTAATCCACACCATAAGCACATATTTCCCACTAGTGTCAAAGATAGTTTTACCACATCAGAAACCGATGAAAAAATTGAATTATTTAATACTTGAATGTTACCTGTAATAATAGCAAACAAAAATGAAATTATTATTATAATAGGCCAAATATAGTTCAAGACAAACACCTCATTTAATGTATATTTTTTTAATTTTAAAATATACCTTTGTTGGTTGACTTATCTAATATGTTTATATTATAATTTTTTACAGAGGTTAATTAATATGTTATTTATAGATGATACAGGAAATATAATTAATGAATTAAATGATTCTGCAATTAATTTTAAAACTGTTCCTTTTGATTTAAAAAATAAATATGAAAAAAATAATCCTGCATTAATGATTAATTTTAATGATGATAATTATAATTTAGAATGTATAAAAAAATTAATAAAATTAGAAAATAAAAAAATAATTTTTAATACAAACTATAAAGATAAAAAAATAAAATATATATTAAATAATTATAATGATAATTTATTGTCTTCTATAAAAGCAATATCAATTTCAAATTTAAAAGAAAAATATACATATATTTATGATAATTTATTTCAGTCATTAAACTTGGTTTGGGAAAAAAATAACCCTTGTAAATTCTGCGATAATTCATGCATTGCATCTCGAAATCATAAAACTGCACACGAAAAAAATGGTTGTTGTTATTCTTTTGTTTATTCTAAAAATATATTTAAATTTATAGATGATGTAAAGTTGTGTCAATATTTAGGTGAAGATAAAAAATGTACAACTCAAAATATTTCGTGCAAATTATTTGTATGTAATTATCTAAGAAAAAATAAAATATTTCAAATAAAAATAAATGACTATTTTTTGATTAAAGCATTTTTTAATAATAAACAAAAATTAATTATAAAATATAATTTCTTTAAATCTAAAAATGAAATAATAAATAAATTATTAGAAAAAAATAATCAGCTCTTTCTTCCTTATTATATAAAAGGTAATTATAGAATTTAAAAAGTAAACACTTTTGTGTTTACTTTTTTAAAAAATATTGATAAATTTCATTTTTACTTAAATTTCTATCTTTTGCAACTTTTTTAATAATTTCCTTTTTTTCTAATCCTTGCATTTTGTAAAAATTATAATGGTCTTCAAGAGATAAATTATTTAATTCATTTTCTTTTTTTATTTTTTGTCCACTTATTAAAATAATATATTCTCCTTTTGGATTTTCAACTTTTTCTAAAACATCTTCTACTTTTCCTCTAATAAATGATTCATGAATTTTAGTAATTTCTTTTGCAACTACAATTTCAATATTTCCAAATATTTTATTTATTTCCTGCAAAGTTGAAATTAATCTATGAGGCGCTTCATAAATAATAGCTGTTTTTCCATCATTTTTTATTTCTTCAAATTTTTCTTTTCTCAATTTTTTATTTAAAGGTAAAAAAGCATAAAAACTAAATTCCTTTGTATTTAATCCTGAAGCAATTAATGCATTTATTAATGCGCAAGCTCCCGGGATAGGAATAACTTGTATATCATTTTTTATTGCTTCCTTTACAATCTCTTCACCTGGGTCTGATATAGCTGGTGTTCCTGCATCAGTCACGATTGCAATATTTTCACCATTATTAATTTTTTCAATTAAAAAATCTGTTTTAATATCTTCATTGTGCCTATGATAACTTATTAATGGCTTAGTAATTTCTAAATGATTTAAAAGTTTAAGAGTTTGTCTAGTATCTTCAGCTGCTATTAAATCCACTTCTTGTAAAATCCTAACTGCTCTATAAGTTATATCTTCCAAATTACCAATTGGAGTTGCAACTAAATATAATTTTCCTTTTTCCATTTTATTTATCCTTTTTATAAATATTTATTATTTCATCTGTATAGGTTCCATCTAAGTTATATATAATTAAAGGTTTTTCAATTTTTAAAAAAGTTCCTGCACCTTTTACTGCTTTTATCAAAACAAGATTTGATTGCTTTTCTATGTTTGAATAAACAAATCTCATTTTTTTAACTTCTAGTTTATATTTTCTCATAGTTTCAATTAATTCACTTAATCTATCTGTTCTATAAACTATATAAAATGAGCCTTTATCTTTTAACAAATCGCTAGATACTCTTATCCAATCATCTAAACTCGCACTTATTTCGTATCTTGAAATTTGCTGTTTTAGATTTTTATTATTTATTCCTGTTCCACTTTTTTTATAAGGTGGATTTGTTACCACTGCATCAAAGCTACCTTTTTTTATATTTATTTTATTAATATCTTCATTAATAATTTCAAAAACATTTTCTAGCCCATTTAATTTAATGCTTCTTGTTGCCATTTCAGCAACTTCTTGTTGAACTTCTATTCCACATATTTTTTCTGGACTAACTTTTTTGCTAAGTAAAATTCCTAAAACTCCCGTTCCAGTTCCCAAATCTGCGATTATACTTTTGGGTTTAATATCCCTCGCAAATTCTGTAAGAAGAACACTATCTACGCCAAAGCAAAAACCATCTGTATTTTGAATTATTTTTAATCCTTTATAATTTAATTCATCAATTCTTTCCATAACAATATAATTATACAACAAAATAGGCTAATTTTCAACAAATTTAAACTATACTTTTACATAAACTTCTTTTAAATTTTCTTTCACTTCTCCATTTATAGTAAATTTTACTCCATTTACCTCTGTAAATTCTGTTAAAGTATCTACTATAGAATATATAGAATTAGTCCCATCACTATTTAAAAATTCTTCTGAAAGGTCTACAGTAACTATTCCCTTTTCAAAGGTAACACTGTTTAGCTTTGTATTTTCAGGAATTGCAGTAACTAGTCCTTCTTTTTCTGGTCCTGCCAATAATAAATCTAAAATATATTTATACGGTAAGTCAATTAATTCTTTTGAATCAATAATCCTCTCCTCTTTTGCTAAAATACCTGATGTATTATCGACAAAATATAAATTTACTTTTGTTTGTCTTAATACCTCTTCTGTAATTTCTTCTTCTGGCTGGATTTCAGCTTGATTATCCACATTATTTTCAACTTCTGTGGATACACTGCATATAATAAGTATAATAATGAGTAATAAAAATGCAATAAATACAGTAATTTTTTTCTTCATAATATTTCTCTCCTGATAAATGATTTATATTTAATTAATATGAAGCTCGTCTTTTAATTATAACAAAGATTTTCTCAATAACTTTTTATTGACAAACTTAACAAATACCTATAAAATATTCTTGTATAAATTTCAGATAGTTTTAAAATATATAATTTTTTATTCTATTTTAAACTTATATACAAGGCTAGAAAGGAAAATCAGTTTTTATGAATAACTTTACACCAAAAGAAACTTATTCAAAAATATCAGATATAAGTATTGATTATTTAAAAAAAGATTTAAATATAAAAGGACTTATTTTTGATTTTGATGGAACTTTAAGAATTAATAAAAAAATATCTATAGATACTATGAATTTTTTGAAAAATGCTAAAAATGCTGGATTTAAAATTTCTATTGTTAGTAATAATCCACATGTTAGCCATACTATCTTAAATAGCTTAAATATAACTACCACTACAAAATTTGCTTGCAAACCTTTAAGAAAACCATTTTTAGATATGGCCAAGAGAATGAAATTACCTCCAGAAAGAATTGCTGTTATTGGAAATAGTAGACTTTCTGATATATGGGGTGCTAATAGAGCAGGTATGCATTCTATATATATTCAAAATTTAGATAACTTTTTTATTAAGAAGAAAATTAAAAATTCTTTAAAAAATATTGGTATTAAACATATTGATTAAACCGACAATAGTTTGTTTATACTACTGTCGGTTTAATTTTTTTACATTTTCTATATATTAAAATTTTTTATTTAAAAAAAATATAGAGTAAAAACTCTATATCTTGGCGGAAGTGAGAGGATTTGAACCTCCGCGGCCCTTACGAACCCTAGCAGTTTAGCAAACTGCCCCCTTCAACCACTTGGGTACACCTCCAAATATTATAAAAATGGCGGAGAGGGTGGGATTCGAACCCACGGTAGGCTATAAACCTACGCCAATTTTCAAGACTGGTGCCATAAACCAACTCGACCACCTCTCCGTATTAAGGCTACAAATTGCTGTAACAATATTTATAATACCACATTTAGCTTTAATTTGTCAATAGAAATTTTATATTATTTACCCTTAGTCTTTTAAATATTCTTTTTTATTTTTGTTTTTATATTTATATTAATTTTAATTTTATCACTTTGACTAATTTAGACTTTTTATAATTAATTTAGATTTTACAATAACTATTATAAAATTTTATATGTGATTATTTTTTATTTTAGGTATTTATATTTTTTTGTTCAGAGTATTTTTGGTTCCATATTTATTATTTTTATTTATTAATTATATATATTCTTTTCTAACATTTTTTTGAAAAAAAAATTAAATGAAAAAAATAAATGTCTTTTATCCTCTCTTATTATGCGTTATTTTTTCATTTTTATTACCAAGTTTTGCTTTACTATTTTAGGTTCTATTTTTTTGTCTTTTTGATATTTTATTCTTATTTTTGCTATTATATGTGTTTGGATTTTTTCACTTGTTTTTTTAACTTCAATCAGTTAAATTGTTTGTTTTCCTACGCTTTAAATCTAATTTTATTTTTTGATTATTTACTTTTCTTACCTTTTTTCTGTTTTCTTTTATAATTTATCGTTTGTCATATTGACTATTTGTGTTTTTGTTTTTTTTATTTGATTATTGGATTTTTAGCCATTTTATCATTTTTATATATACTTAATTTTTAGTTTTTCCTTGATTATGTAACCCGATTTCTGTTTCCAGTTATTCTTTATGCTCGAATTCTTATTAAAATCTATGCCTATAATTTTATCGGGCTATCTTCCAAAAGTATACTTTTCCCTATAGCTTTAGACTTTTCATTTTAGCTTTTTACTTTGTTTTTTTAATAAAAGAGTTTTCTACTTATTTGTCAAATTGACTATTTTGTGTTTTAGAGTGATTTTAGGTAAATTTTCATCAATTTTAATTTTTTCTTATTTTTTGATTGTTTTTTTATATTTTTATTTTTTTACCAAATTATGCTATCAATTTTTAGTTTTTTTCCATTCTAGGTTTTCAATTTTATATATTTTTTTATAAAATAAAAATCTTTTTCTAATATTTTATCTTATTTCTAAATTTATTATTCTTTATATTCACTTTTTATTTTATATTTTTTGTTTTAAATTTTTGTCTTATGTTTTTTTATTCTGATTTAATATTTTAATTCATTATTTTACTTATTAAAATTTTTTATTTTTCATTAATTTAAGTTTTAATTTTATATAAAAAAGACTTTTAAAATTTAATATATTTTAAAGGTCTTTTTTCTTTATTTATTTTTTTATTAATTTTATTCATTTATTTTTTATTGCTATTTCTATAGCTTCTTTTTCTTCTTCTGATAATTTATTTTTTGAATTTCCATTTATAATTAATTTACAGTAAACATTCGAATTATCTACACCATATACACTATTAATTATTATTCCATTATTTTTATTATCAAGCAAAGCTAATGCAAAACTCAAATCATTTTTTGTTGTATTATATAAATTATATTTTACTAGTCCTACTTTTTTTATTGATTTATTTATTTCATCATCTAAATTTTTGCAGTATGAAATTATTTCATTATCTTTTTTTTCTAATTCATTTACTTGAGAAATATATTTTTTTAATACATCTGCTATATTTTCTCCTCGGCCTAATCTCATTGCTAGTTTTTCATATCTTCTTTTTGTTTTAATTGTATAATATAAACTTATTATTGCTATTAA
This sequence comes from uncultured Clostridia bacterium, assembly GCA_947627825.1. The sequence continues at coordinate 2,273 of CANQXO010000006.1, read as the reverse complement.
TAATGATATTATTGCTATGCTTATAATTATAATATTACTATTTTCCAATTAATTATTGTCCTTTCTAATAGCCTCTAAAATCCTTTCTAATTCTTCATTTGATGAATATTGAATTACAATTTTTCCGCTTCTTGGACCTGCATTTAATTTAACTTTTGCACCAAAGAAATTTCTAAATGAATCTTCTATTTCTCTATATACAGCTTCATATTTTTTATCTTTTTTAGGTAATTTCTTTTTATTTTTTACTGTTCTTTCTATATCTCTTACTGTTCCACCATTTTCTATTATTTTTAAAGCTGTTTGATATTGTGCATCTCCATCTTCTATTGCCATAAGTGACCTACAATGTCCTTCTGTTAGCTTTCCGTCTAATGCTAATTGTATTACTCTAGGGTCTAAATTTAAAATTCTTAATGTATTTGTTACATTTGTTCTACTTATGCCTAGCTTGTCTGCTAAATCTTGTTGCCTTAAATTGTAATTGTCAATTAATTGTTTATATCCATAAGCTTTTTCTATTGGATTTAAGTTTTCTCTTTGTATATTTTCTATTAATGATATTTCTTTATTTTTTTGCTCATCTTCATCTCTTACTAAACATGGTATTTCAGTTAGTCCTGCCTTTTTTGCTGCTCTCCATCTTCTTTCACCAGCTATTATTCTATAGTATTTACCCTTATTTTCTACTATAATTGGTTGTAATATACCATAAGATTTTATTGATTGCGCAAGTTCTTCTATTGATTCTTCACTAAAAGTTTTTCTTGCTTGCTCTGTATTTGGCTCTATATCAATAATTTTTATTTTTTTTATTTTTTCGCCTTCATTATTTATTTCATTTATTTCTTTAAGAACTTTACTTTCTGAAAATAAAGCATCTAAACCTCTCCCTAATCCTGAATTTTTAGCCATTTTTCATTCTCCTTTTCTACTGTTTATTTTTCTTTAAAAATTCTTTTACTAATTTTTCATAGCTTTTTGCGCCTTTTGACCTAGAATCATAAAGTGAAATTGGTAATCCATAACTTGGTGCTTCACTTAGTCTAATATTTCTTGGAATTACTGTTTCATAGACTTTATTTTCAAAATATTTCGTTATTTCACTTACTACTTGGTTTGATAATTTTGTTCTTGAATCATACATTGTAAGAACTGCACCTTCTATGCTTAAATTTTTGTTGTAATATTTTCGTACTAAGTCTATTGTTTTTAATAATTCCCCTACTCCTTCTAGCGCAAAATATTCACATTGTACTGGTATTAATACACTATCAGATGCTGTTAAGGCATTTAATGTAATTAGTCCTAATGATGGTGGACAGTCAATAATTACAAAGTCATAGTGGTCTTTTACTTTATCTAGTTTATCTTTTAATCTGTACTCTCTACCTACTGCTCCTACAAGCTCTACCTCTGCTCCTGCCAAACTCATGTTCGTAGGGCATATATCTAAATTTTTAACTTTTGCTCTTTGAACAGTATTATGTACTTCTACATCATTAATTAATATATCGTATGTCGAAAATTCGCTATCTTTTTCTAAACCCATTCCACTTGTAGCGTTTCCCTGTGGGTCTGCATCAACTAATAAAACTTTATTATTCTTTTTAGCAAGTATTGTAGCCATATTTATTGCGGTTGTAGTCTTTCCTACTCCACCTTTTTGATTTGCAACTGATATTATTTTTCCCACTTTTATCTCCTCCAGTCTAGTTATTATAATACAAAAAAACAAACAAGATGTCAATAACATTTTAGCTTGTTTTCTTTTTATTTTTACTTTTATTTAATTGGTTCTTTGCTTGGTATTCCAGCCTTTCTTGGATATTTCATATTTGTTTTTTCTATCTTTTTTATTATTACTATATTTCTTTCAATATCTGTGTTAGGAAGAAAAAATCTATCTACTTTTTCTATTTTTCCTCCCAATTCTTTTATTGCTTTTTTTGCATTTTCTAATTCTTCTTCTATATTTGGCCCTTTCATACAAATGCAAATTCCACCAACTTTTACAAAAGGAATTAAGTATTCTACTAGTGTACTCATATTTGCTACTGCTCTTGATGTTGCTATATCAAAGGATTCTCTATAGTTTTTGTCTTTTCCTAATTCTTCTGCTCTTGAATGAATAGCTTGTATATTTTTTAAATTTAATTTTTCTATTACTTCATTTAAGAAATTTATTCTTTTATTTAGAGAATCCATTAATGTTATATTTAATGATGAGTTCATTATTTTTAATGGAATCCCTGGAAATCCTGCTCCTGTGC
>CANQXO010000005.1 GCA_947627825.1 uncultured Clostridia bacterium | reverse complement strand
CTATGTGGTGTTTTATCATAATTTATATGGTAGCGCACATTTCTGTGGCTCTCATTTTCTATGTTTAATTATACAGTTATTTTTTTTATTTGTCAAATTTTTTAGTATAAAATACATAAATTGTACATAAGTATATCGAAATAAATTGCTTAACGATATTTTTCATTTATAATTTAAAATCTTTTATTAATTTTGCCACGATAATATTGGATATACTTTGCCTTTTACCCAAGGCTTTTCTTTACTTCCACTGTTAAGTGAATCTACAAATTCTTGTGTTGTCATTTCTTCTTGTTTCTTTTTTACTGTTCCGTCAGTGTCTGCTCCATTTATTCCACCTGCATATGTTCCACTTAAATAATAACAATTGCTTATATTGATTGAATTTTCAGAATCTCTTACTGAAGCAACACCTCCACTTTCTAAATCACCACTTTCATCTTTTTTTACTACTCCAATATTATAGCAAGAAACTATGGAAACCGATTTGGCACTACTCATGTTACAAATTCCTCCTATTATTCCTCTTTTTGACTTAATATTACCTGAATTATAACAATTTTCAATTGATGATTCGCCAACATTACCTGCAATTCCACCAGCACCATAACTAGGAGCTTCAATGTTGCCAGTATTATAGCTTTTACATATGGTAGAATCTCTCAATAAGTCACCTGCAATGCCTCCACATGTTGAACCTTTTAAATATGTACCAAAAGTGTTTTCTTGCACATCGCCAGTATTTGAACAAGAACTTATAGTTGAGTTGTTTTCTACATATCCACAAACACCTCCTACACTTATTCCTGCCATCGAATTAACATTACCATTATTATGAGAATTGATTATAGAACTATTTGAACTTCGTCCAACAATTCCTCCGACTTGAGCTCTCGTATAATCCTCATCACCATCGCCATTTGCAGTTACTTTACAACTATTAAAACAATTATTAACATTTCCGTGATTCTAAATAACCTGCTATACTTCCAATATGTTTATTGCCTTGTAGAAATCCTTCTTCTACTTTTACATTTTCTATTGTACCGCTATCAACATATCCTGTTATAATAGCCACATATAATGCTTCACAATTTATATCTGCATTTGATATTATTAGATTTTTTATTACTCCTTTACTTCCTACATAGCCAAATAATCCTTTGTAATCTTCTGCTATATTTATATACAAATTGCTTATTGTTCGATTTTGACCGTCAAATGTGCCTTTAAATTGTTGGCTATTATTTCCTATGGATTTAAACCCTGTTCCTGTCGTTAGTTCTGTCTTTAATTCTTCTGCTCCGTTTATTCCATTTATATCTCCATAAATTATACTCTTGCTATCTACATAAGAATCTTCTGACTTAAAATCTAAATTTACAGTTAATTTTACAACTTGATTTTCAAATGTTGTTCCTTCATTTACCTTATTTGAAAATACTACTAAATCTTCTATGCTCTCTATTAAATATGGATTATCTTTTGTTCCTTCTCCTGACAACTCTCCCGGTGTTTCATCATCTTTTCCTTTGCCTATTATTGCTTGTAATTCATCTGACAATTGTTGCAATGACATATCTTCTGTATTTTGAGCATTTTGATATTCTTTTGTTGTTTGTTGTGCCATTTTTATTAGCCCATTATCTCCTAGCGTTAAATTTAGTGTTACACCTGCTAAAATCAACATAATTATTATTGTTACTACCAACGCAACGAGCGTTATTCCTTTGTTTTTCATTATCTTTTGCATTTTTATCCTCCTAATTTTATCATTAAGTAGATAACTTAATGATAAAATTAGATTACCGTTTTTCTTTTATAAATCAATGATTTCGTTGGTTTTAACTTATTCAAAATCATCGGCAAACAAAATTAATCCAAATGTTGATTTTTTTGCATTTTTAATATAAAATTAGAATATATAATGTCGTTAAGTTATCTACTTGACGATAAATTTTTATATTTTTTCTAAATATTTTTTCTTAATTTTATCTGATGAGTGAACATATATTCCTAAGGTTATATCTACATCCGAATGTCCTAATATCTCGCTTAGCGATTTTGCATCCATTCCAACTTCTACGCAATTCGTTGCAAATGTATGCCTTAAAATATGAAATTTGTATGGTTTTAATTTGCACTCATTTAGTATTACTTTAAAATTATATTGATAATTTCGTGGTTCTACAATTTCTGTGCTTTTCCCTGATAGAAAATAGTCATCATCTTTATATTTTTTCTTTAATGGTTTTAAAATTTCATAAAGTTTTTGATTAATAGGAATACTTCTAATTGAACAATCTGTTTTTGGTCTATCTATTACAATGTTAGAGTTTCTGCTTTCTTTATTATAAATTCTTTGCAGCGTTTGTTCAACAAATATTTCTTTATTTTCTAGATCTATATTCTTCCATTTTAAGCTACATATTTCTCCTACCCTCATTCCCGTGTTTAAACACACTATTATTCCCAATGTTTTTAATGTGTTTTTTTCATAGCAATATTTTTCTAATCTTTCTTTTTCTTTATCGCTTAATATTTTTAATCTTTGCTTTTCCATTTTTGGCAAGTTCATTCTTTTTAATGGTAAGATACAATCGTTCTCATCCTCATAGTATTTTAAGATAGCTTTTAAAACATTTATAATATCTCTTATCGTTTTTGCTGATAGTTCTTTTTGCAAATTTTGAATATAATTATTATAATTTTTAATTCTTTCAATATTTTTTTCTTTAAATTCTGGGATTAAATATTTTTCTATTATAAATAAATAGTTACAATATGTTGACTCTTTTATTGATATTTTTTTATATTCAATCCATTCTTGTGCAACTGTTTCAAATTTCTTTTTTTCGTCTTCTTTTCTTATTGCTTTTTTTAGTTCTTGTAATAATCTCATTAATATCACCTTCCATTATTTATATTTTTTTAATCATATCAAATAATGGAAACTTAACAATATGAAATAAAATCAATAGTTTATATCATAAAGTAAAATTTTTATAAAAATACTAGACATTTTTTATTAAATATATTATTATTATTGTATGAACTTAAGAATAAATAATAGGAGGCTTTTTATTTATGTCAAACTCAAAAAAAATTATTATGGTATCAATTATATTAGCTATTTTCTGTGTTGTTTTCGTTTGTGCTTCTAGTGTTCTTGCAACAAATATTAATATGAATCTTGCAAATGAATCAAATGTAACTGATAACGATAATCCGGGAAACAATCTTAGAAACTCCAATGCAACTAGCAATTTAACAGAGTTAGATACTAATACAGTTACTAGTATTGAAAGCATAGATGAGTATAATGAACCTACATCAAGTTTTGGAATTTCGGAAATTTTAAACATTTTACTTCTTGCTGTTGGATTAGTTATAATATTACTTGCAGTTGCAATTTTAATTAGATTAGGAAAATAAAAAATTAGCCATTCAATTTTAAGTTGAATGGCTTTCTTTTAAATATCTATCTATTTTTCTTTCTGCCTCTTTCTTCTTTAAGTCTTCTCTTTTATCATATAACTTTTTTCCTTTTCCTATTCCTATTTGAAGTTTTACAAAATTTCCTTTAAAATAAATTTGTGTTGGCACCATTGTGTAACCTTTTTGAGTTATTTGCCCTACTATCTTATTTATCTCTTTTCTATTCAGTAATAACTTTTTTGGTCTTAGCGGGTCTTTATTATAAATATTTCCATGTTCATATGGACTTATGTGCATAGAATAAACAAATACTTCTCCATCTTTTTCAATTGTGGCATAACTGTCTTTTAAATTAACTTTTCCTGCTCTAATTGATTTTATTTCTGTTCCATATAAAACAATTCCGGCTTCAATCGTATCAATAATTTCATAGTTATGATATGCAGTTGGATTTTTTGCTATAACAATATTTTTTTCCATTTTTAAAAAAAGATTTATCCTTTCCTTTATTATTTATGCTTTACTAAATTTCTATTGTTTTATTAATATCAGTATTTATTTTATATTAATATTTTTTTATTTTAGATATTATCCATTTCCATTTTAATATTATTGCTTCTATAATAATTATTGCAAATATTATTAAAATGAATGACCATACCGGCATAGTGATTGTTGGTAATCCTACATTCATTTTCGTGTCAATAGGTTCTATATTGTTTTCTTCTGAAATAGGACTTTGTTTTCTAGTTAATTTAACTTTATATGTAAAATTGTCTGTTTCATTTTGAATATTAAGTACAATTTCATTTTCACCTTCTACAAGTTTTTCTGGCTTTTCTATTTTTAGTAAGTCCGAATATTCTCCTGCATCTGCAATTATTTTTAAGTCAATTATTTCGTTTTCTACTTCTGCCGAATATTCAAAAACATCTACTGTAAATGCTGGAGTTAAGTTTACATCTACTTCTTCTCCATTTTCTTTAATTCCTTTAATTGTTAGCCCATATATACCAAGTTGTGGTGTTGCTTCTTCTGGTATTATTGTTTCTTGATTTTGTACTTCAGTTTGTGTTTTGTTTGTTTGAGTATTTGTTTTTTTATTTGTCGTGGTTGTAGTTGTTGGTTTTTGTGTGCTTGGTTTAGAATTGCTTCCTGAATTATTACTTTGATTGTTATTAGTTGATGGTGTTGATGGAGTTGTTTGTTCTGGTGAAGTTGCTGGTTTGGTTTCTGCAGGTTTTTCACTTATATTTACGCTTACACTTGCAGGATTTGTTATTTCGACTGGGTCAGCACTAGATGTTGTAACATCTACAGGCGTTACAGTTACTGTACCTTTTCCTGTTGTTTTTGCAGTACAGTTTATTGTTATCGTTTCAGTTATCCATAAAGTTCCACTCTGAGATAGTGATATATTATCTGTTCCTGATACTATTACTTTTCCGTTAATGCCAGATATAGTTACACTAAACTGGTTTCCAACATATACTGATGATGAACTTGCACTAATTCCAATATTAGCTGCATATACTTCACATTTTAATATACTGATAAAATTTAATATTACAGTTGTAATTAATATAATTATACTTACTTTTTTTATTTTGTCTCGTCTTTTTAATCTCATAAGCTATCTCCTTATAATTAACTTTTGTTTTTATATAATCTTTATTTTAATTGTAACTTTTCATTTTTGATTTTAATTTATTTATCTTTTTTTATTTTGTTACAATTTTTTGCACATCCATAATATCATTTCTAATTAGTGTAAAGTCCATAGTTGAAATTCTACCATCTCCATTTACATCTGAAGCTAATTTAGTATTTTCTTCTGTAATTGCTTGAACTTCCATGATATGATTTCTTATATATGTAAAATCCATTGCTGATATTCTTCCATCTCCATTTACATCTGCATAAAGTCTGGCTATATAGTTTTGCACAACAATGTTATTTTCATCTAGTATTTTTATTTTTGTTCCTGTACCTATATATTCATTTTTTTCATCTTTATATTCTACTTCAATTTTATAATTTTCAGGTATTTTAATATGTTTTATAAAGTCGTCCTTAGTCGTCATTCTTTCAAATTTTGATATAATTCCATTTTCTTCTTTATAGTCTAATATTTCTATCTTTTGATTATCTTCTAATTTTGTAACATTAATTTTTATTGTATCTTCGACAGCATATTCTTCTAATTTTGCTTTTATTGTAGTGCTTCCTTCACCAGTAGTGGTAATTAATCCATTTTCATCAACTGTTGCAATTTGATTATTTTCACTTTGCCAAGTTACTTTTGAATCTAGTTTTCCTATGTCTTTAAATAATTGTAATCTACTTCCTAATACTGCATTTGCTTCTTCACCATTTTCTATTTCTATATATGGCTTAATTACTTCTACTTGTATTTCCTTTTTTACTGCATCGTTTCCATCTGCTGTTACTGTTATAGTAGCTTTTCCTTCTGATATTGCTTCTATTTCTCCATCATTATTAATTTTTGCAATGTTTTCATTACTTGTTGACCAAATTACTTTTTTATTTATTGCAGTTTCTGGAATAATTGTTGCTGTAATTTTTTCTTTTTCTCCTATTGATAATATAAGGTTTTCTTTATCTAAAGCTATTGAATTTGGTACTTCTGTTTTTAGTTTTAAATTATAATGTTCAACTATTGCTGAGCCGTCTGCTTCTGCAATTTTTCTTATTTTTTCATTTGTATTAAAAAATTGATAGTCTCTTCCTCTTATAAAAGCATGTTCTATTAATATTGTGGTAATTCCTGCACCTTTTGAGAAGTCTATTCCTCTATCTTCTCCGTCTCCTTTCATTGCATATCTTATTATTCCATAGTAGTCTGCTCTTGAGCCATCATAATATTGCCATTTTTCTTCTGTGTCATTACATAGTTTTGTTTTTACACCTCTGCTTCTTATTCCTAAACTACCTAAATTTCTTAATATTAGATTTCCTATTTCTGTACTTTCTTCGTTATATTTATATTGTGATTTATTATATGTTACATAAACTTCTGCTCCATCTGCACTTTGTTCATTTTCTCCTGCTGCATTATAATGCAAACATAACAATAAATCCGCATTATTGTTCCTTGCTACCATTGACCTATCTACAACTTCCATCTCTTGGTCTAATGGAAGTCCGTCATGTGTCATTATTATATTTATACCATAATAGTTATTCAAATAGTCTCTTAAATATCTTGCAGTTGTCAAATTTATATCTTTTTCTAAAATTCCGTATTGGCTATTTACTGCTCCGGATTCGTGTCCTCCATGTCCTGGGTCTAAAACTATCGTCATAGTCTTGACTGTTTCTGCAAAACTTTTATTGCTTATTAATAAACTAATAACTATAAAAATAAATACCAATAATATTTTATTTCTTTTTTTCATTTTATCTTTTATCCTTTATTTATTTATTACTATATTATACTAAATATGTAGTTTTTTCAAGATAATTTAATTATAACTTTAAAAATTTTTAATGTTTTAGATTAATAAGATTTTTTACTTAATTACAATAAGAAAAGAAAGTATCAATTTACTTTCTTTTCTTAGGATTTTATATACTTATTATTTATCATCATCATTATAATCGTTGTCATTATGTTGTTTCATGTAATTACATATTAAAACTATTACTACTATTATTATGATGATGATTATAATCCACATCCAAACTGATAAATTTACTCCAAGTATTGAATAATTTGATAAACTATTTCCAGAAAGTACATTACCAGTTGTCATTGTATCTACTGCATTTTTTGCATCTCCACCTACATTTTCAATTGTTTGACTATCTATTACACCATTTGCTATTGCAGTATTTCCATCTACCATATTGTCTGAAATCATTTCTGTACCGTCTTCTACTGCATTTCCTATCATTGCTCCGCCGTCATTTACAACATTTCCTACAACATCTCCTGCACCTTCTACTGTGTTTCCTACAACTGCTCCTCCATCATCTATTGCATTTGTAGTGCTTCGCATCATTGTACCTTCAGATGTTGCAAATACAAAACTGCTAATCAAACATATTGTTAAAATTGTTATGGTGGCTATTACTAACATTTTTTTGCGCATAATAAACCTCCTTTTGACTTTTTTCGTCATTTATATTTTTAGCAATTACAAATTTATTATGCGACTGAGAAAAATTTATTTTATACAATTTTTGTTTATTTTTGAAATTTTTTCATTTGTTGTTTTAAATTTTTGTTCTTGAAATAAAAGCAAATATTTCAAAATTTATTTTTTGAATTGAATACTAATGTTATTCTATGCTTTTCCGCTTGAGCAGAAAACAAATTTTATTTTGTGTTTTACTGTTTCTTTTATAAAGTCTCTACCTAGTCCTAAATATTTTCTTGGGTCAAATACTTCTGGATTTTCAACGAAGGTTTTTCTTATTCCTGCTGTCATTGCTAATCTTAGGTCTGTATCTACATTTATTTTTGATACACCCCTTTGACTTGCTTCATGTAGCATTTCATCTGGAACACCTTTTGCTCCTGGCATATTTCCTCCATATTTGTTACACATCTCAACATATTCAGGAATAACCGTTGACGCTCCATGAAGTACAATTGGAGTTTCTGGAATTAATTCTTTTACTTTTTCAAGTATATCGAAGCGAAGTTTTGCTTCTCCTTTGAATTTATATGCTCCGTGACTTGTACCAATTGCAATTGCAAGTGAATCGCAGTTTGTTCTTTCTACAAATTCTTTTGCTTGTACTGGGTCAGTATACATTGCATCATTATCAGCTACATTAACATCATCTTCTATTCCTGCTAATTTTCCAAGTTCAGCTTCTACTACTACACCTCTTTCGTGTGCATAGTCTACTACCTGCTTTGTTAGTTCAACATTTTTTTCAAAATCATATTTTGAACCATCAATCATTACTGATGTATAGCCACTATCTATACATAGCTTGCAAGTTTCAAAATCTGGTCCATGGTCTAAATGAAGTGCTACTGGTACATCATGTTCTTCTAATCCTGCTAATATCATGTTTTTTAAATATGGTATTCTTGCATATTTTATAGCACTTGATGAAGTTTGTAAAATTACTGGCGAGTTTTCTTCTGCTGCAGCATCTAAAATTGCTTGTACAAATTCCATATTATTTATATTAAAAGCTCCTATTGCAAATTTTTCATTAATTGATTTTTTAAACATCTCTTTTGTTGTTACTAACATATATTTTTACCTCCTAATTTTATTTTTATGTACTTATTATAGTTCTAAGTATTCTTTTTGTCAAACGAAAAATGCTACTAGTTAGTAGCTTCTCTCACTAATATAAATCTCTTGTTTGACTTATATTTTAGACTTTTTTCCATAATACATTTAGTCCGTCGTCTTCAATTACTTTGTCTTGTAGTCTTTCCTTTCCATTCTTTTTATTAGACTTTCCTGACTTATTATTCTTTTTACTATCAACTTCAATTCTGTCTAACCAAAGGAATGATAGGAATGAAACAAATGTAAATAATTCATCAACTAAAATACATATAGACAATTTATGAACAAGTTCTGCTGGAGCATTTGATAATTCTATTGTATGTCCTACTAGCAATGTTACAACTGTAAGTAGTACGATACATGCTACTGTGTTTGATCTGTTGTTTCTTGCTAAATATAAACATAAAACAAATAAAATTACTGCTACAACTACATAAAATGGTTCTGTAAAATCAATAATTGGCATAATTATTTCCTCCTTTGTTATTCTAATTATATAATACATTATTAATTATTTTTTTTCAATAGATTTTTTGTTAATTTTATATTACATTATTATTACAAAAAATCAATTTTTGATACAATTTTTCCTTTTTTGCTCTATAAACTTTAACTTTTAATCTATTAATATTGTTTTAAATTACATTTATTTTAACTTTTGTTCTATAAGTGATACTAGTTCTTGTGCTTTTTTTGTAATATAGTCTTGATTTTCTCCTTCAATCATTACTCTGACTAATGGCTCTGTTCCTGAAGGTCTGATTAGAACCCTACCATTTCCAGAAAATTCTTTTTCTAATTTTTCTATTTGTGCTTTTATTTCTGGGTCATTTTGATAATTCATTTTCTTATCCTCTGTTACTTTGGCATTTATTAAAACTTGAGGATATAGTTTTATTATTTTAGATAATTCTGATATAGATTTTTGTTTTTCTAAAGCTACCATAAGTAACATAAGTGATGTAAGTATTCCATCTCCTGTTGGGTTGTAATCTAAGAAAATTATGTGTCCAGATTGCTCACCCCCTAAGTTGTAATCTTCAGTTAGCATTTTTTCCAATACATATCTGTCACCAACTTTTGTTTCTTTAAATGTTATATCATTTTCTTGGCAGAATTTTTTAAGTCCCAAATTGCTCATTACTGTTGCAACTATTGTATTATTTTTTAACTTATTTTTTTCTTTTAAATATTTGCCTACTATTGCAAGTATAATGTCTCCATCTACTTCGTTTCCATTTTCGTCTATTGCTAAACATCTATCTCCATCACCATCATAAGCAATTCCTAAATTACATTTATTTGCAACAACAAACTTTTTTAACATATCTAAGTGTGTTGAGCCACAGTTTGCATTTATATTTATTCCATTAGGAGTATTGTTTATTATGTAATGTTTTATTCCTAAAGCAGTATAAACTTTATCTGCTATTACTGATGTTGCCCCATTTGCTGTGTCTATTGCGACTACAAAGTTTTCTTTGTCAAATTCTTCGAAGATGTCTTCAAATGTCTTTCTAAAAAAGTATAAATATTCGTCTAACAAGTCTTCTCTAATTTCTGACACGCCTATTTTGCTACTTGGTGCATTTAAGTCATCAAATTTTCCGTTTTCTAATATTTCTTCTATTTCTTCTTCTAAGCTGTCTGGTATTTTCATTCCTTTATTGCTAAAATATTTAACTCCATTAAAATCATAAGTGTTGTGTGATGCTGATATTACAACACTTGCATCTGCTTTTAATTTTTTTGTTAAATATGCTACTCCTGGTGTTGGTATTACACCTAGTGATTTTACATTTGCACCATAGCTTAAAAATCCTGCTGTCATTGCACTTTCAATTAAAGTTCCTGATAGTCTGGTATCCCTTCCAATTAATATTGTAGGTGCTTTTCCTGAATGTTTTGCAAGTACACAAGCACCAGCTTTTGCTACCTTATACACTAATGCTGGGGTAAGCTCTGTATTTGCTATCCTTCTAATTCCATCTGTTCCAAAATATTTCATTGTTTTCCTCCTTTAATTTTACTTATAAATGTTTTTACTAATTTATAATTATTTGCTATACTATAAACTATTGCTACAGCTAGCGAAATAATATTTAATATCCAATAAAGTGGTGTTGGTATAAATGCAATGTATTTTGTATAATAAGCTAAACATACAATAATTAGTATAAGTAGTGGGCCTTTCCACTTTAATTCTTTAAGTTTTACATATTGATTTAATTTTTCTTTTCTATAAATATATACTATTAAATCTGCTATAAGTGTAGATATACAAGCTGCATATATTCCAATCAATTTTACTAATAATAAATCAATTACTAGATTGATAGTTGCTGCTACCAAGGTTGTTGTTCCCATTATTTTTGTATCTTTATAAGCTGAGAATATTCCTCCAAAATAACTTGATAAATTTGAATAATATGTTGATATCATTATAATTGGTATATAAATGTAAGCTTCTTCATAGTCTTTATTTATTAGTATTGGAAATGCAAACGGCATTACTGCTATTAAACAAATTGTAACTGCATATAATAATCTTTTTATATCATGATATATGCTGTTATAATATTCATTTTTATCTTTTTCTTTGCTTATTCTTGCTGCTGACTCTTTCCACGCTGTATAAAAATATCCATAAACTACGCTTATAATGTTTGGAAATTTACTTGCCATTGCTTATATACCATTGGCTGCTGAACTAATCATTTGTGTTAAAATTATTCTATCTGACATATTGATTATTGACCATGATATGCTATTTGGTACTAATGGAACCGAATATCTTATCATGTCTTTCATTAGAGGCTTATTATATTTTCCAATATAATTCCATAATTTTAGCATTACAAAAATTACTATGGCTGTTAATGCATTTGCAATTGTGTTTGCCCATAATGATCCTTCTGCTCCTGCCTTTAACCCTACTATAAAAATTATATTTAAAATTATTGTTCCTATTCCTAAAATAAAGTTAGAAAGCGAATATAATTTTATCCTGCTTAGTCCTCTTGCTAAGGCATTGCTTAATCCAATTAGTATATTAGATATTACAAAAACAATAAATGCTAAAATTAAGTTTCCAGTATAGTTGGTCGCTTTAAGTATGATATATGCTAATGGTATAAAAACTATTATTCCAAATGCCGTATATATTATTGTTTGGCTAATTATTTTCTTTTCCTCTTTTTTATTTACAGCGTCTATTAAAAATCTAAACATAGACTCTTCCATAAGCAGTGTTATAACTGGACATAGGAAAAGTGAAATAGTACAAATAAAGTCATAGGTGCCATATTCAGACGGTGATAATTTTGCAGTGTACAATGGCAACAATATGTACGAAATTATTTGCGTGCTTAATTTTCCAATTGCAATAATTACAGTATTTTTAACTAATTGTTTCTTTTGATTCATTTTACTCCTTTTTACAAATTTGTAATTATTATTTTTATAAATTTTGATTACTAATTTTTTTTATAATTTGTGACTTGTTGATGCTTAATTCACTTTGCTAAATATTTTTTGCTTTTAATTAATTAGTCTTTCAATTTCCTTTTTCAAGCAACTTCTAAATTTATTTCTATTGCTTCTATATTTTTTTGGCGTAAATTCTGTATTTATTAATTCTTGCAAATCATCAAAGTCTTTTAATGGTAAAATATATTTTGATTTTGTAAAAATATCTAAAATTTGTTCTTGATGATTATTGACATGTTCCTTATATTCTTTTTTCCTTGCTGCTACTATCATTTTTTTGTTTAGTTTCAATCCTTCTATTATAGTGCCGACTCCTGCGTGTGTAATAATTACACTAGCTTTTTTCATATATTTTGCAAATTCTTCTTCTGTCATATTTTTATGTATTTCTATTTTCTTTGACTTAAACTCAGTTGAACCTACTTGTGCTACAATCTTCTCTCTGGTTTTGATTTTTTCTACTGCTTTAAGCAGTCTTGGAAATTGTTTGTCTTGTGTTCCTAATGTAACAAATATCAATAAATCCACCCCCAGCACTTGGCTTTAGGATACAATTTTTTCATTTCTTTCCATTGTACTACAAAGGTATCTGCTATAGGATAAACTAGCCTTCCTGCAAGCGTTTTCGTTGTAATGTTTGCAAAGGTTTCAATCCATATAACTTTTGCGCCAAATATTTTGGCTATATAGCACATAGGTACTGCTGTATGAGTTCCTGTGGTAACTATAACTTGTGGCTTAATTTTGAAAAACAAAAATAAACTTTTAAATATATTTATAAGTAATACAAAGAAATATTTTATAGGATTTTTTCTGGTTCCATATACTAAAAAATGTGCCCTATCACCATATAAATCTTTTATTTCTTCACTAAATTCTGTTTTTTCTGTAACTACTGAATAATCATAGGCTTTAAAATTTAGCTGACTTAGTTCACTAAGATGTCCACCCATGCTAGATATAAACATAACTTTTGCCATTTAGAAATTTCCTTTCGTTTTACATTTTATCTGGAACTTCAATTCCTAGAAGTTTCAAAGAATTTTCTAATGTAATTTTTGTCATATTCGTTATATATAATCTTGCCTTTTTACATTCTATATCATCTGTTAAAATTTTATTTTGATTGTAGAAAATGCTATAAGCTTTTGCTACATCAATACTATATCTTGCAATTATTGATGGTTCATTTTTTTCCATACTATTAATAATTATTTGTTCAAAATTGTCTATTAACTTAATTAATTTTATACTTGCATCATCAGTAAGCAATTCTTCGTTTACCTCATCTCGGCTTGGTAATAAATCGGCTTTTTCAAGCACGCTTTTGGTTCTTACAGCCATATACTGTACATAAGGACCAGTTTCTCCATTAAAGTTTAAAGCCTCATTTAAATCAAATACTTGATTTTTAATTCTTGATTCTTTTAAATCATCAAATATTACTGCACCTATTCCAACTTGCTTTGCAATTTCTTCTTTATTTTCTAGTTCTCTATCTTTCATAATTTCTTGAGCTTTGGAAATTGCTTCATTTAATAAACCCTCTACTTTTACAAAGTTTCCTTTTCGTGTTGACATTTTACCTTCTGGTAAAATTATCATTCCATAGCTTACATGTTCTAGTCCATTTATATATTTTTCATCCAAATCTAGATATTTAGCGACTTCAAAAATTTGTTTAAAATGCAGATTTTGCTCTTCTCCGACTACATATATACATTTATCAAAGTCATAAGTTCTTGCTCTATATAAAATTGCTGCTAAATCTCTTGTTGCATATATTGATGAGCCGTTTGCTTTTTGAATTATACAAGGAGTGCTAATTCCATTTTCTGTAAGGTCAACTACTTTTGCTCCTTGCGAAACAGTCAATTTTCCATTCTTTTCAAGAATATCAATTACTTCTTGCATTTTATCTGAGTAAAAAGCCTCACCATTATAAGAATCGAATTTTACTTTTAATAAATCATAAATTCGTTCAAATTCGATTAAGCTTAACTCTTTAAATTTTTCCCATAATTCTACGCAGTATTTATCTCCATCTTCAAGCTTTTTGAAAGTTTGTCTACATTCTTCTAAAACTTTTTCATCTTGTTCGCATAGTTCATTAATTCTTTTATATATTTCTGATAGCTTGTCTATTGGATTTGTAGATAAATCATAATCTGCTCCCCATCTTTTATATCCTTCTATTAATTTTGCAAATTGAGTTCCATAGTCTCCCAAATGATTTAATCTAATAGTTTCAAATCCACAGTTTTTATATATGTTATATAATGCATTGCCTATTATTGTTGTTTTTAAATGTCCAATGTGGAATGGCTTTGCAATATTAGGTGAAGAATATTCTACTAAAACTTTTTTACCTTTTCCTATTTCAAGCTTTCCAAAATCTTCGTTTTTTTCACTGAACTTATCTAATACATTTTTTACAATTTTTGATTTATCAATAAAAAAATTAAGATATCCTCCTATTGGTTCAATTTTGCTTATAACTGTACCATCTATATTTATTTTTTGACTTAAATTTTCTGCAATTATATTTGGTGATAATTTCATCACTTTAGAAAGTTTAAAACAAGGAAAGGCATAGTCTCCGTTGGTTTCTTCTTTTGGTATTTCTATATAGCTTTTTATTTCATCTTCTGAAAGTTCTGAAGTATTTAATTGTGTTATTATTAATTTTGAAATAATCTCTTTAAAATCCATTGTTTAGTTCTTCTTCTCCTTTCTTATTTCATATAAATACTTAATGTTGCTCTTAAAGAATCTTTTTAATCTTTTGGGCTCCCTTGTAATTCTATATAACCACTCTAAATGATATTTTAAAAATATTTTTGGTGCTCTTTTTTTGATACCACTGATTACATCAAATGAGCCTCCTACTCCAATAAATATACCTTTGTCAAAGTCTTTTAAATTATTATAAATTAATATTTCCTGATTAGGTATACCAAGTGCAACTAGTACAACATCTGGCTTAAGCTCTTTTATTTTTTCAAATACTTGTTGCTTATCTTCTACGAAACCATTTTCGCTACCTAAAACTTTAATTTTAGGATATCCATTATTAATCATTTCAAGTAATTTATCTATTACCTCTTGTTTAGCTCCAAATAGAAAAATGCTTTTTTCATGCTTATTACATATATCTAATAAATATTTTACAAAATCTATTCCTGTTATTGTTTTATTAATTTCATTTAAACCTAGAATTTTTGCACCTTTAATTATTCCTATACCATCAGGTACTACAATACTTTCTTTGCTTAAAAATGCCTTTTTAAGTTGCTCGTTTTCCCTTGCAATCATTATTGTTTCTGGATTTGCTGTAATTATAAAGGTTTTCTTTTCATTAAGCAGGTTTTCTTTTGCTAGATTATAAAATTCTTCTTTTGAACCCTTGTATATTTTTTGAAAATATTCTTTCATTTATCAATCATATACCTTTCTAATATTTCACTTTTTGATCTTTTAAATTTTAAATAATTTATTGTTCCTTATTTTTATCTTATTTTATCTTGTTTAATATCTTATTTTTATCTTATTTTATATATTTTTGTATTTGTTTGCGTATCTGTTGATGATAGCATCAACTATTCTTTTACTTGCTTTTCCATCTCCATAAGGATTTGAAGCATGACTCATTTTGTTGTATTCTTCTTTATTTTCTAATAGTTCCTTTGTAAGTGAATAGATTTTTTCTTCATCAGTACCAGCTAATTTTAGTGTTCCCGCTTCTATTCCTTCTGGTCTTTCTGTTGTATCTCTTAAAACTAAAACTGGTTTGCCTAATGCTGGTGCTTCTTCTTGTATTCCACCGCTATCAGTTAAAATAATATAAGCTTTATTCATAAAATTGTGAAAATCTATTACTTCTAAAGGTTCTACTAATTTTATTCTTTCATCATTTCCTAATATTTCATTTGCTATTTCTCTAACTTTTGGGTTTAGATGAACTGGGTAAACAGCTTTTACTTCACTATGTTCGTCAACAATTCTTTTAATTGCTTTGAACATTCTTCTCATAGGCTCTCCAAGGCTTTCCCTCCTATGAGCTGTAATTAGTATAAGTTTACTATCTCCTACCCAATCAAGTATTTCATTTTTGTATTCTTTTGCAACAGTTGTTTCTAATGCATCAATTGCTGTGTTTCCAGTAACAAATATATTTTCTTCTTTTTTGCCTTCAGAAAGCAAGCTGTTTTTACTATTTTCTGTAGGTGCAAAATGCATGTCTGCTAAAACTCCTACTAGTTGCCTGTTCATTTCTACAGGATATGGTGAGTATTTATTCCAAGTTCTTAGTCCTGCCTCAACATGTCCAATATCTACTTGTGCATAATAAGCAGCAAGTGCTCCTGCAAATGTTGTTGTTGTATCACCATGAACTAAAACTATATTAGGTCTTTCTTTATTAATTATTTCTTCTAATCCTTTTAATGCTTTTCCTGTAATATCACTTAGGGTCTGTCCTGTTGTCATTATGTTTAAGTCATAATCCGGTTTAATTTGAAAAGTATTTAAAACTTGGTCAAGCATTTGTCTGTGTTGTGCTGTTACACACACAATACATTCTATTTCTTTTCTTGACTTTAATTCTTTTACTACTGGTGACATTTTTATTGCTTCTGGTCTTGTACCAAAAACTACCATAACTTTTATCATATAAAATTCCTTTCTTGATTTTATTAGTTATAAAAATATATTTGTCTATTTTATCTAATCTAATTTATTTAATCTATTTATAAAGTTAACTTTCTTCTTTTTTTACGAATCTATTTATAATTGGTATTCTTTCAAAGAAGTTTGTTTGATGAGTTATGTAGAAATATGCAATTGTAATTATTGCATTTACTATTGCTACTATTACACCAAATAATATACAGCTAAATATATTACTGTACATTTTGGGGAATATAATATAATATGCAAATAAGCTTACTGCAATAAATATTACATTCATAATGCTTTTTGAATAATATTTAACACAATTACTTTCTAGTATTTTATTAAATATAACAATTGGCTTTGTTAAATAGTCCGCACAAATTAAAGAAATTATAGTTGCTAATAATACGCCTGCTATTCCCATAAATTTTGCTAAAACTAATGACAAAGTTACATTAATTAGTATTTCTATTATAACAAATTTTTTTACAAATTTAAATTGTCCAGACGATAGTGTATAAACTTTAAGTGGCATACGAATTATTTGATAATACAATATTGCAGTAAATAATATTGCCCAAATTAGTTTTGTTTCTACTGCTCCTTCATACCAAATATCTATAAATTGATTTATTATTATAAATAATGGAACGCATAAAATTGTAGCAATAAATGTAACTAATTCATTAAATTCATTAAATACCTTTAAGGCCTTTTCTTTTCCTTCTAAAATTAGGTCCCCTACTCCTGACATAGTTGCGCCTTCAATTTTAGTAACAAATTGTTTTATTGCCTCTACAAAGTAGTTGTAGGTTGTGTATATTACAACACAATCCAATCCAATGATTTTAGAAATTATTAAAATGTCAATATTGTTTGTTAATAAGTTTCCTATTGTATTTACAAATAAATCTTTGACATCTTTTAGCATTGAAAAATCTTTTTTAGCCTTAAGATTTATTTTGCCTTTATATTCTTTCTTAAATGCTAGCCAAATAACAAAATTTGAAATCAAGGTACAGATTGTTAAAGAAATTAATATTTCAATTAAACCTTTACCTAGATTAACTATTATAAGTTCTAATATTGTTTTTATAATTGTAGTAGTTTGAAATATTATGTTTGGTATAAATCTCTTTTGCTCTGCTTCAAACATTGTTCTGTAAGGTATTGTGTAATAAAAAATTGCTTGACTTAGTAGATATATAATGAAAACTGTTTGCATATACCCCTTAGTCATATCGCCTGTATCTTTTACAAAAAATTGAACAAAGAAAGATATTACAACACCTGCAATAATTATAAGAGTTCCAATGATTCTAAATAAGAAACAAGATGCTGACATTATTGAACTTATTTTTGCATTGTCTTTTTCTTTTATTGGTTTATATAAGCGGAATAAAATTGCACTTCCAACTCCGCCCTCAATTAGCACCAAATAAGATAATATTTGCCCATATAGTTGATATAAACCTACTTGTTCACTTCCGCAATAGTTTTATAAATACTTTTATTTTAACAAAACCAAGTAATAATATAATAACTTGAGGTAATGCGTCTGTTAAAAAATTAATAATCGCATTTTTTGTTCTCATTATTTATTCCTTCCTTAATTGTCTATTTTTATTTCTACGAATGGATATAAACACATAAACTTTAGTAAATCTTCTGCCATTTCTTTTTCTTTTTCATTAGCAACAATAACTGTAGAAAATCCTTTTTGCATTTCTTTCAAAAAATTATTATAAAAAGGTGTTAGTTCATCATTTAAAAGCTTTTTAGTAAAACTTCTAATGTCTTTGCCTTTATAAATCACTTCATTTTCAATTCCTTCTAATGTTATTTTCCTTTCTACTTTTTTGCTATAAAAATTAAGTATGGCATTTAAAAATTTATTATCTTTATAATCATTTTGGTATGTATGTTTTATTGCATTTTTAATTATTTTGTATTTATTTTCAGTTTCTTTTTTTCTATACTTTATTTTATAATGATTATATAATTTTAACTTTCTAACAATAGGCATTCTTAGAAAGTTGTATAAAGCACTTTGAAATCTCCAACAAGGTATTTCATAATATTTCATAACTCTGGTAAGAGTTCGTAATTCTCCATTTAACAAATTAAATTTTCCAATTTCGCTGTTTTTGTAGTTTCCAGAGTGAATTCTATATTTAAGTAAAGGAAATTCCACTCTTTTTATATTTAGCATTTCAGCATTATTATTTAAATCTAACCAAATTGGTGTATTCCATAATAAATAATTTTCTTTTATTTGCCTAAAAAATACTTCTTTTTTGTGAAAAAAGACATCTCCATAAAAGTTAGCACCTCTTGTTAATATAAGTTTTGCAGGAGTTTCTTCATCTTTTATATATTCATTTGCCTTCCAGCAATTTGTAACTTCATCATTGTCATTTATTATAATTAAATCACCCATAAGTGCATCACAATTTGGCTCTTTCTCCATTACTGCTAATGCTTTTTCAAAAAAATCATCACTTGGCAATAAATCATCTGAATGTAATGTAAATATGTAATCTCCTGTTATATAATTCATCCCATTTAATAGAGCGTTTAGCTGGTCTTGATTTTCTTGATAAATATATTTTATTTTGTTTTCCTTATCTTTTTCTTTTTTATATTCTTCTATAATTTCTTTTGTATTATCAGTAGAGCCATCATCTATGATAATTGATTCCCAATTTGTGTTTGTTTGAGCAAATAGCGAGTCTAAAGTTTTTCTTATGCTACTCGCGTCATTATAAGATGGCGTTAAAACAGTTATTTTCATTTTAAACTCTTTTCCTTTCTAGCTTTGCTTTTCAAGGTCTTTTTAATAGTTTAATTGTTCGTTATTTTGTCTTTTGGTTTTATTTTTTGTTTTATCGTTTTATTCTATTTTTGTTATAGTTTTGTTTTTTATGCTACTTTTTCATTTTCTTTTTTAATTCTAGGTATTTTACATATAAGTTTACTCTTGCTTTGCTTGTCAATCTTAACTTTATGAATTTATAAATTTTTTGCGATAATTTGCTTTTTCTGTCTAGCCAAGTTGTTGTAAATACATGAATAGTTTTAGTGTTTTTTGAAATATTGCAAAGCACTCCATCAGGATAAACTTTTATTCCTTCTCTTAATAGTTGCTCTTTGTTTCCTAACTCACAACCATATTTATTTATTAAAATATTAGAAACTGATATTGTATTATTATTTTCAAAATCAAACTTTGTTTCTTGTTTGTCATATATTTCTAGTATATCTTTTACAAAAGGATGTCCTTTTTCTGCTCCAAACACTGCAGTAAATGGATAATTTGGTGCTTCATAACCTACAAAAGCCCTATTTTCCAATAAGTCATCAATATAATCTACCATAATTATATCTGTGTCAAAGTACACTCCTCCATAGTTATACAAAGCGTAGGCTCTTACGAAATCACTAACAAATGCCCATTTTTTTGCTTCATACGCTGCCTTTACAAATGGATGTGAATTTATGTCAAAATTGTCTTCATTCCATTCTATGATTTGATAATCCTTTAAATATTTTTTCCATGTTTTCATACATCTTTTAATATCTTTAGGTTTTTCTTTTTTTCCCATCCATACAAAATGAATGATTTTAGGTATAGCCATTAGTTTTACCTCTTTCTATAACTTTCTAATTTTTTTATAAATATTTAAAAGCAACTTATTATTTGAAAAGAATAAACTGCAAGTACATCTAAATTTCAAAGTTTTTTGTTTATAATATTTGTTCTTTTTCCAATTTGGAAATTTTGTTTTCATTATATTAATAATTTTTTGTATATTTTTGCTTCCTTCTTTGTATTCTACAAATCTTCCAACACTAGCATATAACAAATGCTCAATATATAAATATTCAATCTGCTCATAATACTGGTCAAAACAATCGTTTTTTCTAAATATGTTTTCCAAGTTTTCCATTGCCACAAAAATAGATTCCAATTTATCTGAATAATTTGCTTGCCTCATTGTTGAATTTTCTCTTATTAAATAATGGTAATATTGTTTTTGGATATACTGTATGTTGTCTGCAAAAATAGCAATAGCTGGAATAATAGAAATATCTTCATAAATAATATTTTCAGGAAAGTACAAATCATTTTCCTTAAAAATAGATGCTTTTATCAATTTACTACATGGTCCAGCGACACATACTATAAAGTCATTTTTTAAATCTTCTATATTTTTATTTATAGATTTTTTATATACTGTTTCTTTTCCAATTTCCTCTACGAAATCGCAAATTACGATTTGTGCATTTTCGCTTTCGGCTTTTTGGTATAAATCTTCTAACATGTTGCTTTCAATATAATCATCACTATCTACAAAAGTTATATACTTGCCTCTTGCTTTCTTTATACCCTCATTTCTAGCCTTACCTTGCCCAGAATTTTTTTGATTGATTTTTATTATTTTATCCGCTCCATACTTTTCTATCATTTTGTCAATAATATTTTCTGAGTGGTCAGTAGAGCCATCATTTATTAATATTAGTTCATATTCTTCTTTGAAAGTTTGTTCCATTATACTTTTTATGCATTTGCTTAAATATAATTCAGAATTATAAACTGGAACAATTACACTAATTTTTATCATAAAAACCTCTATTCTATTGCGTCTTCTAAAAACTTATTCCATTCCTTTGATATATTTTCTTTTTTATATTTTTCTGATAATATTCTACCTTGTTCTCCTAGTTTTTTTCTTAAATCTTTATCTTCTATAAGTTCATTGATTTTATCAGCTAAAAGATTTAAATTTCTATCTTTAATCAAATATCCATTTTTATTATTTTCAATTATTTCCCTTGCACCATGAGCACTATCTAATGCTAATATAGGTATTCCATGGCTTTCAGCTTCAATTAATACCAAGCCAAAAGATTCAGTATATGAAGTCATTACAAAAATTGAAGAATCAAGATACATTTTGTATATATCTTCTTTTTTTAGATATCCTCGTAGAATCACAGAACTTTCAAGATTTTTTTGTTTTATTTTATTTATTATCTGTTCTTTTTCTGCTCCATCTCCTACTATATTTAGCTTCCAGTCTGGGTGCTTTTCATGTACTTTGGAAAACGCTTCTACAAGGTCTAAATATCCCTTTTCTTTTGATAATCTTCCTACTGAAATTATATTTTTACTTTCAAGACTAGAAACTTCACTTGGATAATCATCTAAAGAATGAGGTATATATATACATTTTGTTTTAGTTCCTTTAAGTTTTTCTGCGTAAAAATCTGTTAACTCCTTTGAAACTGGCAAGAAATAATCAATATTTTTAATACATCTCAAAGTCTTATTTATATACTTTTGATTATTGTTATGGTAATTATGTTCTTGTGCTATTTTAACTGCTGATTTTTTTCCATATTTTCCAGACCATTTGTTGTGAAAATACCTTGTAGTAAAAATTACATCACTATCTAATTTTTTTATTTCATCTATCATAAGTTTTCTTCTTAAGTATAAAACTTTTGCACTTATAAAAGCCTGCTTTATAATTTGTATTATATTAAAACTTTTAATTGCTTGTTTTAGTTGGGCGACATTAGGTTTTAAATCCGTCATCAAATATTTTACTTTTACCTTAGGATTAAGGTAAAATGCAGGCTCTTCTTGCAATTTGTAGGTTGAAATAATTTCAACTTCATAATTTTCACATAGCATATTACTAATGGAAATAATTGAACTTTCTGTTCCACCAAAGCCTAAATGAAGTGCTAAGATAGATATCTTTTTCATTACTGCAATTCCTTCCAACTTTAATTTTTCTTACTTTAACTTTTTTAAGCCAAAAGTTTTGTCACAAAATTCTAACATAATAATTGAAATAAATATTCCAATTGCAGGTGAAGTAAGTACATGTCCTGCAAGTAATGCAATGATTAAGCTAATTGCAATAGAATATCCTTCAAGCCATATATTATCTTTAAAGATTAACTGT
The DNA here is from genome assembly GCA_947627825.1 of uncultured Clostridia bacterium. The sequence continues at coordinate 11,196 of CANQXO010000005.1, read as the reverse complement.
TTGATATTTTTGAAAAAGCCAATTAAAGCACATATTCCAATATATAAGAATGGTATAAAGTAAACTGTAAAGCCTACAATACCTCCACATATTGCAATATCAAAATAATCCATTTCGACAAGCTTAATTGCTTCTACAGAGCCTTTTTCACCTTTTACATATCCAATTCCTAAAGCTTGTCCCATTAATCCTGCTTTTTTATATAGTTCCAAGTTATCTTTTAAATAAATATCTCTACCACTTACTATAGAATCAGCTGGTTCTTCTTCCTCTGGTGGCGTTTCTTCAACAGGTTTATTTTTATTAAAGTCAAATATTCTAGGTAAAGAAATTCCATTTGCAATTTCAATATTTCTACCAACTGGTGAATAAGGCACTATAACTAGTGAAATTAATACAACACATAGTGTTATAAGTCCTTTTTTAATGTATTCTTTTCTTTCCTTGGTAAAACATTTTATTACACAAATTAATATCGCTATTGCTGATAAGCCTAATGCTCCAAATAGAGGTACTTTCGTTCCCATTTGTAATATAGAATATACATATAAAAATAATGTTATAAAATTAAATATTTTGCTTTTTTCACCTTTAAATAAATTAATTACAAGTATTGGGGCTAGGCATGTTAAAATTGCACCTATTTCATTTGCTGCATAGAAAAGACCTACTGTTCCATCTTTATCTTCATAAGTACTAAAATCAATTTTTAACAAACTTGATATAAGTATAACAATTCCATAGCCAAATAATGCATATATAAATGGTTTGTTATCAATTTTGGTATCGCTTTGTTTTAATATTGGTATTAAAGCAACTAAAATTATAGGTAAATAGAAAGTTTTTACTATTCCTTTAATTTGAGTTAATATTCCGCTCATTCCATAGTTAAGGTAACAATTTACTAAGAATGATAATAAATAAATTGCAATCAAAGCATAGTAAATGAGAATTCTTACTCTATCCTTTTTTTCTGCTTTAATTATTGCATATATTGCAATTCCAATCATAAATAAAGTTCTTATTATTATGCCAAAAGTTAGCGTTTCACTAACATATCTCACCAATAATGAAGTTATAACATCAATAATTGGTTGAATTAAAATATAAACTATAATTATCTTATTAATATTAATTTTGTCTAAAAATTTTTTCATTGTTAATCTCCTAAACAAATTCCTATATTTCTTGCTGTTTTTACTAGTTCATCATCCATTGTTACTAGTCTAACATTGCTATCTTTTGTTCCGCCTTCTACTGCGCCTAATTCTTTGTTGTTTCCAACAACATCTTCTAATGGTACGAAATCAAGTTTTCCATTTTTTATAACGGTTAGCACTCCAAATTTTCCTTCTAGTGCTAATTCCATTGCCTTTGCACCATATTTTGTAGAAAGCACTCTATCATAAGCAGTTGGTGTTCCTCCTCTTTGCATATATCCAAGAGTTGTACACCTTGCCTCTAATCCAGTTAATTTTTCAAGTTCTTTTGAAACTTTATCACCTGCTCCTGCAAACTTAACTGCAATTCCTGTGCCATCTCCTACATTGCTATTATAAGTTGAAGCTTCGCCATTAATTGGTCTTGCTCCTTCTGATACAACAACAACACTAAATTGTTTTCCTCTAGCAATTCTATTTTTAATACTTTGTGCTACTTTGTTGATATCGTAAGGTATTTCTGGTATAAGTGCAGCATCTGCTCCACCTGCTATTGCTGATTCTAGTGCAATCCATCCGGCATACCTTCCCATAACTTCTAGGCACATTATTCTGTGATGAGTTTCTGCAGTTGTATGAAGCCTATCTAGTGCTTCTGCTGCAACAGAAACTGCTGTATTATATCCAAATGTTATATCAGTACATGCTACATCATTATCTATAGTTTTTGGTACACCTATTGTTTTAATTCCTTTTACAAATAAGTCCCTTGCAGATTTTTGCGTACTATCTCCACCTAAAGTAAATACACAATCAAATCCATCTTTCATAACATTTTGTACGCATAAATCAGATAAATCTTTATACTCAACTGTTCCATCTGGATTAGTTACTTTATAATTAAATACTATTGTATTTGTTGATGAACCTATTATAGACCCACCTTTAGGCAATATACCATCTGCCATTGGATTAAAATCTAATCTTATAAATTTATTTTCTAGTAATCCCTTATACCCATCTATAAAGCCATAACATTCTATGCCATGAATTTCTGCAGACCTTTTAATTGCCCTAATTACTGGATTAAGTCCTGCAACATCTCCACCATTAGCAAGTATTGCTACTTTCTTTAACATAAGTTTTCCTCCTCAAAAAAATTCTTTTGTTTTCATTATTTTGCTCTTTTGCGAAGATTTTCTCTATTTTTCTCCGCTTTGTTTTTGTTTTTAATTTTAATTATAAATACAATAACTAGTAAAAATAATACCACTGCAACTCCTACTAAAAACGCTATTGTTTTATTTTCATCTTTGAAAAAATCTACAACGAAATCTTTAGCCTTTTGAACAAAATCATTATTTTCGACTTGTGTAATTACAGTTTTTTCTACAGTAATATTTACGGTAATTTGGTAAGTTGTTATATCACTTCCATTTTTCAAAATAATAGTTACCAAATTGCTACCATTTTCAAGTCCTTTATCGCCTACAATTTCAACTGTAGCTCCTTCCACAGATGGAACTGCTGTAATATTTAAATCAGTTTCTTCCTTGCTAGTTTTTAGTTCAGCAGAATATTCAAATCTTGAACTAGACAATTCTTCGTTAAGTGTTACTCCTTCAATAGATAATTCTGTAAGAGTTAGTGACCTTTCTGCTTGCTTAGTTACAATGATATTATAAGTTCTAACTGTTCTATTTTGCGAAGTTACTGATACCTTTATAGTATTTTCTTTATTAGATATTTTTGTATTTCCCGTTATTCTTTTAGTAGCTTTTTCATTTTCTGTTTCAGCATTTACTACAAGTGAAGTAACATCTGTTGGAACAACTAGATAGTATGTAAACGCATATTTATTAAATTCAGGCGACAATTCATAACCTTCTACACTAAGTGATGAAAGATAGTTATTGTCTTTTTCATCTGACCCATTTGTAGATGAATTTGTGCCATAGCTATAATTAACTAGTGATATTATTACAAGTAATATACATGTGATTATTGTCGTTTTTAGTAATGTTAAACTTATTTTTTTCATTTTTGTTCCTTCCTTTGTACGAAAATTTTAATTATATAAATTTTATCATAACGAATTAAAAAGTCAATATTTTATTGTAGTTATTGCTAGTCCATCACCAACATCTAAAATCTGTGTATCTAGGTTAGAATCTTCTGTTGCAAGTTTTATATATTCTCTTAAATGATTTACTGCTGTTCTTTGTTTGTGATTATTATAATCACTCATAACATATCCTTTGTATAAAATATTGTCTGCAAAAATTATACCATTTTTATTCAAAAGTCTTAGAGACTGCTGTAAGAAAAAAGGATATTTTGTTTTAGCAGCATCTATAAAAATCATATCATATTTTTCATCAATAGTAGGTAAAATGTCTACTGCATCACCTTCGTAAATTTTAATTCTATTTTCTAGTCCAACTGCCTTAATATTTTCCTTTGCCTGTATAATCATTTCTTCATTTCTTTCAATAGTGTCAATTTTACCATTTTCAGATAGAAACTTTGAAAAACATATTGCAGAATATCCGCAAGCAGTACCTATTTCTAATATGTTATTGGTTGTTCTATCTTTCATATAATCTTCAATTACACTTAAAGTTTCATCCATTATAATTGGTATATGATTCTTGATTGCTTGCTCTTTAATTTTATTTAACTTGTCCATTTTCTCCCCTATGAATTTTGTATTATTTTCGGCATATTCATTATACTAAAATATTTTATATTTGTCTATTGAAATAGGCAAAAAATAAATAAAAACATTAGCTTTTTTTCTAATGTTTTTATTTGTTATATTATTCATTATTTTATATTGTTTTCCAATAATCGGTGGTCGTTATTTTGACTTAGTCTTTGTTTTCTCTCCTTGCTTCTCTTTCTCTAGTTTTAGTATCAAGAATCTTTTTTCTTAATCTGATATTTTGTGGAGTAACTTCAACAAGTTCGTCATCTTCTATGAACTCAATAGCTTGCTCTAATGACATTTTAAGTGGTGGAACTAAACGAAGTGCTTCATCAGAACCGGAGGCTCTTGTATTAGTTAAATGTTTTTCCTTGCAAACATTTACTGATAAATCTTCATATCTTGGATTTATACCTACAATCATTCCTTCATAAACTTTTACTCCAGGACCTATTATAAGTTCTCCTCTAAGTTGTGCATTATATGGAGCATATTCTTTAAATACGCTTGACATTCTTCCTTCACCTTTAGTGTCTGTTAAAAATTCTGTTCTATATCCTATTAAACCTCTTGCTGGAATCTCAAATTCAATTTTTGTATGTCCTTGTTCAGCAGGTTCCATATTTACCATTTCAGCTTTTCTTTTTCCTAACTTTTCAAAAACAGTTCCTACTGAATCATCTGGTATATTAACACTTAGTGTTTCTACTGGCTCACATTTAACACCATCAATATCTTTGAAAATTACTTTTGGTCTTGATACCAATAATTCAAAACCTTCTCTCCTCATTGTTTCAATAAGAACAGATAAATGCAATTCTCCTCTACCACAAACTTCAAAACTATCAGCTTTGTCTGTATCTTTTACTCTAAGTGATACATTTCTTTCTAGTTCTTTTTGAAGTCTTTCTCTAATATGTCTTGATGTAACAAATTTACCTTCTTTTCCTGCTAAAGGTCCATCATTAACGCTGAAGGTCATTGAAACTGTAGGCTCATCAATATTAACAAAATCAATTTTTTCTGGATGCTCTACTGCACAAATTGTTTCACCAATATTTATATCAGGTATTCCAGAAACTACTATGATATCTCCAGCACTTACTTCTTCAGCCTCAACTCTTTTTAAGCCCTCATAAGTAAATAATTTTGCAATTTTTCCTTGAGTAACAGTACCATTTTCTTTGCAAATACTTACAGTTTGTCCTGCTTTTATAGTTCCTCTTTCAATTCTTCCAGATGCTAATCTTCCAAGATAATCGTCATATCCAATATTAGATACTAATAATTGTAAAGGTCCGTCTATTTCAGCTTTTGGTGGGTCTATTTTCTCAATTATTGTATCAAATATACATTTTACATTGTCGCTTTCATCTTCTAATTTCATTTTAGCGATTCCATTTTTAGCTGATGCATAAATAACAGGGAAATCAAGTTGTTCATCATTTGCTCCCAAATCAATAAATAACTCTAATACAGAATCAACTGCTTTTAAAGGGTTTGCTCCTGGTCTATCTATTTTATTTATTACAACAATTGGTTGCAAATTAAGTGCTAAAGCTTTTTTTAATACTTCTCTAGTTTGAGGCATTGGTCCATCAAAAGCATCAACTAATAAAAGTACCCCATCAACAGTTTTAAGTACTCTTTCAACTTCTCCTTCAAAGTCAGCGTGTCCTGGAGTATCTACTATATTTATTTTAATATCATTATACATTATAGATGTATTTTTAGAAAGAATTGTGATACCTCTTTCTCTTTCTAGGTCATTTGAGTCCATTACTCTTTCTTCAACTTGTTCATTCTCTCTGAAGACATGGCTTTGATGCAATAATGCATCAACTAGCGTTGTTTTACCATGGTCAACATGCGCAATTATTGCTATATTTCTAATTTTTTCGTTATTCATTTTTTATCCTCTTTTTCGTTTTTCTTTTCAATATTTTGTATATCATTTTCTTATCATTGCTGGCTACTAAATTCACTACTTGTTCCTTCTAAGTCTTTTATAGAAAGTTCAATTTTCTTTTTCTCAATATCAATACTTAAAATTTTAGCATTAACTTCTTCTCCAATTTTAAGCTTGTCTTCTGGCTTTGCTACTTTTTCGCTTGATATTTGAGAAATATGTATTAATCCATCTACACCATTTTCAACTTGTGCGAAAGCACCAAAAGGCATAAATTTTCTTATTTTTACTTTTACAACATCTCCAACTTGATAGTTAATAGTTTCCCAAGGATTTTTTCCTTTGCCATTATATGAAAGCTTCATTCTCTTATTTTCTTTATCAAGTTCTTTAATTGTAACTTTTATTTTTTGACCTTGTTTTAAAATATCTTGAGCTTTTGCATCTCTGTTCCAAGACATTTCAGATATATGTAAAAGTCCTTGAACTCCATTAATGTCAACAAATGCTCCATAAGAACATATACTTGAAACAATACCGTCATATTCATTTCCAACCTCTGCATTGTCCCAAAAAGCTTTTTTCAATTCTTGACTTCTTATTTTTTTACAAGTAAGCAAAACATTACCTTGTCCATCATTTAATTTTAAAACTTCTACTTTAATTTTATCTCCAGGTTTTAATTCTTTTGATGGGTCAGCATTTTCGTCATCTGAGAATTCTGATTTAGGTATTATACCATCCGCTTTGTAATTTAAGTCAACAAAAATTTCTCCTTGCTTATTAATATTAATAACAGTTCCTTCTGTTACTTTCTCCAATTTTTGATTTTGATTCATTGAATTATTTAACATTTCTTCAAATGAAATATTTTCTTCATTCATAAATTAATTACATCCTCTTTCTAAAAATTTGACACATTAATCTTTTATTCTTTTAAAATCAACTTTTATATTATATCTTATTTAGTAAGAATTGTCAACTCAAGACACAGTTATTATTTTAAACCCTATTGTTTAATAATAATTGTTTTGAAAATCATCATTTTAAAAGTTGTCTTTTAAAAACTTTATTTTGCAAGTTCAATGATTTTGTTCATTACCTCACTACTTGCATTGTCTATCCAATCTGGGTCTTCAGTTTTATATTGCATAATATCTATTGGCTTGCCATAATTAATTTTTACCTTTGTAAATAGCTTAAATGTTCCACTAATTCCAACTGGAACAATTTTGCATTTTGCCTTTGTTGCTAGGAACACAGCGCCATTTTTTATTTTAACATTTTTTGCAAGTCCTTTTCGTGTTCCTTCTGGGAATATGCCAAGTATCTCGTTGTTTTTTAAGGCTTTTAAACACATCTTAATGGAAGCCAAATCATTTTTCCCTCTCTTTATAGGAATCACATCAAATGTATGTCCAAGATAAGATATTATTGGAATTCTATATAAATCAGATTTTGCTACAAATCTAATTGTTTTTTTATTAAGTAGTACAATCGCTGCTGCGTCTAGATAATTTAAGTGATTAGCGCAGATAATAAATCCTTCGTTTAAATCTAAATTTTCTAGACCTGTTATTTTTACTCTGTAGAAAATATGGTACAAACTTGCTAAAACAAATTTTATTATTCTTCTTCTAACTCTTTTAAACCATGTATTTTTTGTAGTAATATATCCTCGCTCTATCCATTTACATTCTTTTTTTTTCTTTTTAATAATTTTGTATAGTTTATCCCTTACTTCTTTTATTGAAAGGTCAGTTGTATCAATGTATATTGCATCTTCCGCTTGTCTTAATGGTCCAATTTGGCTTGTTTTGTCATTATGGTCTCTAAACTCAATATTTTTTCTTACTTCTTCTTCTGTGCTTTCAATTCCCTTTTCTAAATTTTGCTTTAATCTTCTTTGAACCCTAGCATCAACAGAAGCATCTAAATAAAATTTTAAATCTGCATTTGGAAATACATTTGTTCCAATGTCCCTACCTTCAAGGATTACAGATTTGCCTTCTGACATTTTCCTTTGCAAATCTACCATTGACCTTCTTACCTCTGGCAAGTGTGAAACTTGTGAAACTTTGTCATTAACAGGGTCTTTTCTTATTTCGTCAGTTACATCCTCTCCATCTAAGAAAACTTTTTTATTCTTAAATTCTATGTCGATACTTTTTAAGGCCTTTTTTATTTTTTCATCATCATCTAGGTCAATATTTTCTTTAATAAATTTTAGAGTAACACATCTATATGTTGCTCCTGTATCTAAATACATCAAATTTAACTTTTCTGCTAAGTAACTTGTTACAGTTCCTTTTCCAGTTCCTGATGGTCCATCTATTGCAACGATAAAAGGCATATATTTTTCCTCCTAAATTTAAATCTTTGGTAAAGTTAGTTTTTTTGCTATAATTCTCATACTTTTTACATTCATTGTTGTTAATCGTTCAATTTCTCTGATACATTTTTCCTTAAAGCTTGCAAGTTCAGATAAGATATTAATTCCATATTTTACTTCTGCTTCCACATAAATTGTTGGTCCTTCTTCAGAATTATTAACCCTTACCCTTAATATTTCAGTTATTGCATCAGTTTTTAAGCTTAGATACTCAATTATTTGTCTAAATACTGTATCAGAAATTGTAAAATTTCCTATATAATTGAATGTTGGTCTAATAATTGATTTTTCCGAAATATATGGCTGATTTCCATAACCGTTTGTTTTAAATATTTGTAATGGGTCTAAAAGAAATCCAGAAAAATCTTTTTTTATTTCAAAAGTAGGTACTGGTATTACATGTTTTCCCTCTACTGTTCTCATTCTTTTGGCACTATCTATTTCTTGTTCAGTGGCAACATCAGTTATATAAATGGTTTGTTTTATTTCTGGTAAATCTAAATTTTGAGCTATTTCTTTGACCATATTATCAGATGTTCCTAAAATCAAAATAGACTTAGGCCTATACCTTCTAAATGCCCTTAACATCTCTTTTTTTTGATTTTCATTTATGAATAAAGCTCTTCTAACTGTTTCAATTTTTGTCGGTGCTTTTTTAGCTGAACTTCCCGCAACAATTTCGTTGTCTTTTACTAGAATTCCATCATCTATGATAAATTTTATATCAAATTTACTTGCTACCATTTGAGCTCTATAACTTTTTCCAGTTCCAGAAGGTCCCACAAATGCGTAAACTTCAATATCTTTTGTCATATATAATATCCTTTCTAAATTACTTTACTTGTTTTGATTTTTCCTTTTTAATATCATCTATTTTAACATCTCTACCATGTTCGATTTTTTCCCAAGTTGTATCTCTTTTAAATAGGCATTTGAAATTAATTACTAGCCAAGAGCCCAAAAATACTGGATACATTACTAGTCCTTTCCACATCTTTTTAATTGGCTTTTTATCTATTATCATAATCATAATAGCTGTAAAAATAGGAACTACAAATGTTGGAATGACATATCTTAATATATTCATTACAAATTCCATGGTACTCATTTCTTTGCTTAGATAAATAATTGCATTAAATAGCAAAAGTAAAATTGTTATTACAAACATTGGAGCTGTTCCAACAATATATAATAAACCGTCAAAGTTCATTAAAGTTTTATTTTCTACTGCTGCTTTTGCTAAATCTCCTGTATATTCTTGTAAACATTGCAAGTGACCTATTGTCCATCTTGACCTTTGATTCCATGAAGGCTTAAATTTAACAGGTTGTTCATCATAAACAATTGCATCTGTAGCCCAACCAAGTTTTTTACCTTGTATAATTCTTTTTAAAGAAAACTCTATATCCTCTGTAAGAGTGCTTGTATTCCATCCTGTTTCCCTGATACAATCAAATTTTACCATAAATCCTGTACCATTAATAAGTGGAGATAATCCGGCATTATATCTAGCCAAATGATAAAATCTGTTCATGGTCCAATAAAAAATTGCATATCCAGCTGAAATCCAGCTATCAGTAGGATTTTTTATATCTCTATAACCTTGAACAACATCTTCTCCTTGACACAAATGATTATTCATTGCCTTTAAGAAATCTTTATCAGCAATGTTATCAGCATCAAAAACGCAAAAAGCATCGTAGTCCATTTTTTTATCGCTAAGAAGTTTATTCAAGAATAACTGCAAAGCAAACCCTTTCGTTTGCTTTGCTATATCTTTTTCATTTCTTACAAATACTTTTGCTCCAAGTTCTTTTGCTATTTTTTCTGTGTTATCAGAACAATTGTCTGCAATAACAAAAATATCATACAATTCTTTTGGATAATTTTGCTCATTTAAACTTTCTATTAAGCTTCCAATTACTTTTTCTTCGTTGTGTGCCGGTATAATTGTAACAAACTTATGATTTTTGTCTATTATTTTTGGCTTTTCTTTTAGTTTAATAAACGAACATAGACTAATAATCAATTGGTAAACCCAGTAAATTGTAATTATCCAAACTAGAGCTTGCTGTATATAGTACAAAAATTGCATTTGATTTTATTCCTTTCTTCGCTTTCTATTACAAATTAGTTTATTATATTAAGGTTTATTCTTCCGACTCTCAGTTTCTCTTATTAAAGTCTTATTCCTCTACCTCTAAATCTCTCATATTAAGATTTATTCTGCCTTGATTATCTATTTCACTAACTTTAACTGTAACTTCATCTCCAACAGCAAGTACATCTTCAACTTTGTCAACTCTTTTGCTTGATATTTTCGAAATATGAAGTAATCCTTCTTTTCCTCCACCTAAATCAATAAATGCACCAAATGGAACTATTCTTGAAACTACACCTTCATAGATTTTGCCTGCTTCAATGTCTCTAGTTAAGTCTTCTATCATCTTCATAGCTTTTTCAGCATTTTCCATTTGTTCAGCATAAATAAATACTCGTCCATCTTCTTGAATATCAATTTTTACATTAGTTTCTTCAATTATTTTATTTATTGTTTTTCCACCAGAACCAATTACATCTTTAATTTTTTCAACTGGAATCAATAATTGAATAACTTTTGGAGCATATTTTGAAACAACACTTCTTGATTCAGGAATTGCTTTTAAGATGACTTCATCAATTATATAACTTCTAGCTTTTTGAGTTCTTTCAAAAGCTTTTTCAATAATGTCATAAGTCAATCCATCAATCTTAATATCAACTTGAATTGCTGTTATTCCATCCTTTGTTCCACCAACTTTAAAGTCCATATCTCCAAAGAAATCTTCAATATCTTGAATGTCTGTTAATACTATATAATTTTCTGGGTCATCTGGATTAGTGATTAAACCTGTTGAAATTCCAGCTACTGGCTTTTTAATTGGAACACCTGCATCCATTAATGCAAGTGTGCTTCCACATATACTTGCTTGTGATGTAGAACCATTTGAAGATAAAACTTCAGATACTACTCTTATACTATATGGAA
>CANQXO010000004.1 GCA_947627825.1 uncultured Clostridia bacterium | reverse complement strand
AGGATAGCATTTTTAAGGCAGAAAGCCATAATGGACGAAAAAGCCTCAATAAAAACTGGAGAAAGAATAGGAAAAGAAGAAAAAACAGAAGAAATAGTAAAATCGATGTTAAAAGATAATTTAGAAGATGAACTAATTAGAAAATATACGAAAATTACGCAAGAAGAATTAGAAAAAATCAAAAATGAAAAATGATAAAAATAGAAAATAAAAATTAATATAAAAATTAACTTATAAAAAATAAATAAATTTCTTTAAGATTCTTACTTAAAGAAAGTATTTATACAATAATTATAGCAATAAATACTTGAAATATCAATAAAAATTAAAGAAAAAAGAAAAAGTAAAAAAATATGAAAATCATATAAAATGATTTTAGAAAAACACTTGTAAGTATTGAAATCAATAGTTCACAAGTGTTTTTTAATTTTTCTTTAAGTAAGAATCTTAAAGAAAAATACAAAGGAGCTCGAAAGTATGAAAAACAAAGGAATAACGCTAGTAGCATTAGTGGTAACAATAATAATTATGTTAATTTTAGCAGGTGTAGCATTAAGGATAACATTAGGAGATAACGGCTTATTTAAGATGGCAAGAAATTCGGTAAAAGCTTATGAGGAATCATCACAAAAAGAAGAGGGTGAGTTAGATAATATATTGGAAGATATGAATCACATGTTGCCAGAAGATGCAGGAAAAGAGGTAGAAGTACCAAAGAAAGAAAAAGGTAAATGGGATTTAGCAAAAGTAACACCAGTAGCAGATGGAAAAGGAAATGCAATACCAGTACCAAAAGGCTTTTACTATGCAGGAGGCAATATAGACACAGGCTTTGTAATCTCAAGTGCAAGTGGAGATGATCTAAATAATAGTAAAGGTGGTAATCAATTTGTCTGGATACCATGCACAGCTAAACAATACACAGACGCAATAGATGATGTAATGGAATTTAATTGGTCATCAAATACGTATAGAGATAATGGCGATGACAACTATACTGGAACCGACGGAAAAGGTTCGGGAAAAGATTGGAGTGATAATTATAATGATGAAGATAAAAGTGTTATAGATGCGATTTATCAAAGTGAAGGAGTAGCAACATTACCAACGAATATGTGGGTTACAAATCAAACAGAAATAGCAGAAACAAGTTTGGAAAAATATGGAGGTTTTTATATAGCAAGGTTTGAGGCAGGAGTTCCAGAAGGTATACCTTTTTATTCTACAACATCAACATATAATACAGAGAGAGGACGAGTAAAAAATACAACATCAATAAAAGATTATAAACCAGTAAGCCAAAAAGGAGTGCAAGTATGGAATTGGATAACACAGCCAAACTCAAAAATGATAGCAGAAAATATGTATAGAGATTATGCAAGTGTAGGAAGTTATTTAGTAGACACTGGAGCATGGAATGTTATATGTAATCTATTTAACGGAATATTAGGAACAAGTGACAATCAAAGAACAATAACGAATTCAACCAAATTTGGAAATTATTATAATAACACAACAACTAATTATACAGATGTAGTGGGATTATGGGCAAAACATGGAGGCTCAAAAAAAGGATATATCGCTGCTACAAAATATGAAACCGGACCACTAACGAAGGAAGATAGGTTAGACCAAGAAATGGGGCAAGTTTATATAGAGTTGCCAACAGGAGCGAGTGATGATTTTGAAGTATATAATATATATGATATGGCAGGTAATGTATGGGAGTGCACAATAGAACACAATACAAAAAATAAAAATGAAAGTAAGCAGATGTTTATTGTTACTCGAGGTGGCGCTTTCAATGGGGAAGGTGCAACTATACCATTAGTAAAGGCAAATGGGTTTGCTAGATTGGATGAATGCTTCTCTGATTTAGGTTTTCGTGTTGTACTTTATATAAAATAAAACCTCCCTACCACTTGAACAAATTCCAAAAATATGGTATTATTATGCTTGTAACTAAAAAAGCATACTTAGAATGTATATAGACTTTAAAATAAAAAAGAGAGGAATTTAAAATGTTACAAGCTGTAGGAGTTTCTGTAAGATTCGGGAAAAGGGCTTTATATGAAGATGTTAATATAAAAATTTCTAAGGGATGTTGTTATGGTATTATTGGTGCTAATGGTACTGGTAAATCAACATTTCTTAAAGTTTTGTCAGGAGAACTTGAACCTAGCAAAGGAGAAGTTTCCAAAGAAAAAACAGAAAGAATATCTGTGTTAAATCAAAACCACTTTGCGTTTGAGGATTTTACCGTTATTGATACTGTAATTATGGGCAATAAAGATCTTTATGATATAAAAGTTGAAAAGGATAAGATTTATTCTAAGCCGGATTTTAACGAAGAAGATGGTATGAGAGCAGCAAAACTTGAAGAAAGATTTGCTGAACTTGATGGATGGAATGCTGAGAGCTCTGCGGAAAGCTTATTAAATGATTTAAGCATTTCACCAGATAAACATTATAAACTAATGAGCGAGTTGGAAGCAAAGGATAAAGTTAAAGTTCTTTTAGCGCAAGCTTTGTTTGGAAATCCTGATATACTTTTATTAGATGAACCTACCAATGACCTAGATTTAAAGGCTATTGCGTGGCTTGAAGAATTTTTAATTAATTTTGAAAATACCGTAATTGTAGTTTCACATGATAGATATTTCTTAAATAAAGTTTGTACTCACATTTGTGATGTTGATTTTGGCGAAATAAAACTTTATCCGGGAAATTATGATTTCTGGTATGAGTCTAGTCAATTAATTCAAAAGCAGATGAGAGAACAAAATAAAAAGAAGGAAGAAAAAATTAAGGAACTTCAAGAGTTTATTGCTAGATTTAGTGCAAATGCTTCAAAGTCAAAGCAAGCTACTTCTAGGAAAAAGTCTTTAGAGAAAATTCAGCTTGATGAAATCAAGCCTTCAGCTAGAAAATATCCTTATATTGATTTTAAGCCTGATAGGCTACCGGGAAATGAAATTTTGGAAGTTAAAAATATTTCAAAATCTATAAATGGAGAAAAAATACTTGACAATATTTCATTTAAAGTAAAAGAAAATGATAAAATTGCTGTTTTAGCTGAAAATGAAAATGCAATTACTGTTTTATTTCAAATTTTAGCTGGAGAGTTAGAGCCAGATTCTGGAGAGATAAAGTGGGGAACTACTATTTCAAATAATTATTTCCCAAAGGATAATAATTATTTGTTTAGTGGTAAAGAGAGCATAACAGATTGGTTAAGACAATATTCTAAAGACCAAGATGAAACTTTTGTTAGAAGTTTTTTGGGTAGAATGTTATTTTCAGGAGAGGAAGCTTTAAAACCTGTAAATATTTTATCAGGTGGTGAAAAGGTAAGGTGTGTTTTATCTAAACTTATGCTTTCTGGAGCTAATTTCCTTATTTTAGATGAGCCTACAAATCACTTAGATATGGAGTCAATTACTGCATTAAATGAGGGAATGAAAAAGTTCCAAGGTAATTTGATATTTACTTCTCATGACCATCAATTAACTCAAACTGTTGCTAATAGAATATTAGATATTAAAAAGGATGGTTTAGTTGATAAAGAAACTACTTATAATGAATATCTAGGACTTGAATAAGAAAATAGAAAAAACAAAGAACAAAAATAAAAGTTGAAAAACGAAAATAAAACATAAAATAAAAAGTAAAAAAATATTATAGTTAAGTTATAAACTATAATATTTTTTTAACTTATACTTTACTTATATTTTTTCCTTATGTCTTCGATTAGTTTATATTTATTTTTGATAATATCTAAGAAAACTTTTGCTATTTCAGGGTCAAATTGAGTGCCAGAACATTTTTCTATTTCGGCTACTACAACTTCTAATGGCATTGCCTCTCTATATGTTCTTTTTGATGTCATTGCGTCAAATGTGTCGGCAACTGCTGTTATTCTTGCAAGTAGAGGAATGACTTTGCCTTTTAATTGGCTTGGATATCCTCGTCCATCAAATCTTTCATGATGATGCATTACTATAGGAATTATATCCTTAAATATTTCTGCATCACCTAAAATATGAACACCTATTGATGGATGGTTTTTAATTTGAGAATATTCTTCATCATTTAGTTTAAATTCTTTTAATAATATACTGTCTGGAATTCCTATTTTTCCAATGTCGTGGAATAGTCCACCAATTTTTAATGTATGTAGCGTTTGCTCATCTAATCCCATTTTTTTACCAATAAGTACAGAATACTCAGATACTCTGTCAGAGTGTCCTTTTGTATAAGGGTCTTTTGCTTCAACTGTATATCTTAATATTTCTATTGTGTCTAAATAAGCTTTTTCTAATTCTTCATTTTTGTCCTTAAGTTCTTCGTTAATTTTACTTATTATATGCATTTGGTCAACTGATTTTAGCCCTGATTCAATTAAAAGTAATAATTGGTCAAAGTTATTGCTTTTTTCACAATATCCTTGTATATCAAGATTTTTTAAGGTTTCTAATGGTGGAGCTAAGTCTTTGTGTCCTGTTAGTAATAGTATGTATAAATCAGTATCAAATTTTCTAATTTCACTAACAACTTGGTCACCATGTAGAGGATCCATTATAAAGTCTAATAGTAATAAATCAAATTTTTCTTTTTGCAATTTTTTTATTGCTTCTAATGGATTGGTAAAAGTTACAAGTTCGTATCCAGACCTTTTTAATACTACTTTTAAAGAGTCTAATATTCCGGCGTCATCATCTACAGCCATTATTTTGTATGGAGATGTGACAGTTTCCTGCATATATTTTCTCATTTTTTTCTTCCTTTCTTAGTTTGTTTATTTTTTTGGTAATGATATTGTAAATGTTGTTCCAATTCCTGCTTTTGATGTAAATGTTAAGTCTCCTTTGAAGTGTCCTTTTATTGTTGAGTAAGACATAAATAATCCTAAACCTGTTCCGCTGGGCACCTTTTGTGGTAACCATCTTTGTAAATAGTTTTTCTTGAACATCTTTTGGAATACCGCATCCATGGTCTATAACTGATATAAGTATATTGTTTCCTTTTTTGTCTACTACTAAGTCAATTACATTATTAGGTTTGCCACAGTATGATTGAATGGCATTTGATATTAAGTTGTTTATTACTTGTACTAAGCTGTTGATATTTCCAATTAATTTTGTGTCTTCATCTATTTTCTTTACTATATTTAGTGAAACAAAGGCATTTTTTAATTCATGTTTCATTAATATGTTTATTCTACTTAATAATTCTTTTATTGTAAAGATAGATGAGTTGTCATCATTCATATTTACAGATTGACCTTTTACTGCGGTTATTACATCTGACATGTATGTGTCATAAGAGTTTACTTTTTCAACCCATTCTTTCATATCTTTTGCTATTGCGTGGTGGTCTTCTTTTGTGACATCTGGATCATCTATTGATTGGTCGTATTCTTTTATCAAATCACCCAAACCTTCCATTGCACCTGCTATGGACATAATAGGAGTCTTTAAGTTGTGGGCAATTCCACCAATCATTTGTCCAAGTGATGCTAATCTTTCTCTTTCCATTAAAGTATTTTGATTTTGTTTTAAAGTTTCCATATCAAGAACATGTTGGGTGGTATCTTTAATTAGTATTAAAATGCCAATACATTGTTCTTTATCAAATATTCCACTTATTTCTATGTTAAAATATTTTGATTTGTCTTTTAGCATTGCGTCAACTGTGTAGATTTTATTATTTTGTTGTGCATGAACTAAATAGTTGCCAATGTTTTTATTTTTTATAACTATTTGGTCTGAAAAACTTAGCTCTTTAAAGCTTTTTCCTAGAATGTCATCTTTTACTAAATCAAATGATGTTTCAAATGATTTGTTACAATCAACAATTTCTAAATCTTTGTTTAATACTAAATATAAGTCTGACATTTGATTTACAATTTTTTTCAAGGCGATTGATGATACATTTAAAAAGTCGTACTTAAATATTGCAATTGATATTAATATTAGTGTAAATAAGAATGAAATTGGAGTAACATATATATTCATTTTAAAAATTGTCATGCCTACAAGGTTGACTACAACTGGTATTATTGTCGCTAGTGATATTAACATTGATGGTTTTGAGAATGCTCCAGTTGCTTTTATCGAATTTCTTAATAATAAGAATATATCTACTGCAAATAATCCATAAGTGTAAATTACATGTACTAAGAAGTATGGACCAAATATGGCTTCATCAGGGTTAATAGAGTAATGTTCATAAAATAGTCCATGTATTGAGTTTGTCCATATTATAAATATTGTAAGTAATGGTATGATAAATACAATATTGTATATCTTTTTCTTTGTAAAGTTTATACCTGCTATTGATGATACTGCAACGAAGAATAAGGCAACAGGTGACAGAGCAATGAATACATAAACAAAATAGTCAACATACAGAGGGTTAAAGTCTGTGAAGTTTATTACAAGAATTTGAATAAGCAGGCATATACACCATAAAGCAAGACATGCTACCAAATAAGCAAAATAGTGCCCAACTGCCAGCTTTTTTGATGTTTTAGTGTTGATAGCATGCAGTAAAATTATTTCAATTATTACTGTTAAAATTAAGCTGATAAAATAGCCCAAATAATTAAATCCTTGCATAAAGTCTTCTCCTTTGTTTTATATTCATAATTAATATGCTTTGTCAAATGTATAGCATTAATAATTTTATTTAACCCATATTATTTAATACTTTTCTAATGTAATTTATATCTATTTCTGGCCAACTGAAATCTGCTAATTCTAAGAATCTTAAAGTAAATTTATTAGTGGTTATAAGGTTCGTTTTATATACTAATTTGTTATTATTATCTAAGTCATTTAAGAAAACGCTTACTTTGTCAGATTTTGAATTATCATATAGCCATTTCTTTAATTTTTTCTTAAAAGTTTCTTCATCTACAATTTTAACACTAATATTTAATTTAGACAAGATGTTATATAAATCATTTATATATAAATGTTTTGAATTGTATAAATGTAGTACAGAATAAGGTCTAGTGTAGTATTTCATGCTAGTGACAATGGCTTCTGCGAGCTTATCAACAGGTGTAAATTCTGCATAATTTTGCATCATGCTATCTGGCACTATGCCTAAAGCCATAAATGCTTTTAACCTATTTAAGAATGCATTGTCGTCGCTATTTTCTTGGAATTTTCCATCAGAGTATCTATTTGTAATGTTTCCTACTCTAAGGACCATACCTTTAAGTCTAAAGTTTGCAATTTCATTTAAAATTAATTTTTCTGCTTCGAATTTACTTCTTACATAAACATTTTCGAGTGATTGTTTTATATATAAATTTTTCTCTCCAAAGTAAACTTTTTTATTTGGGTTATAACTTGATGCTAGTGAAGTCATAGTATTTCCAGATACACTTATAGTTGATATTTGGAAAAATTCTTTTCTAAATTCCTCACAAAAACTGATAATATTTTTTACACCAGTGACATTTACTTTTTCGAAATCTGAATAATCACCATAATGCTTTACTAATGCTGCAGAGTTTATAACATGATTAATTGAGCCACCTAAAAGTTTATATTGCTCATCTGATAGACCAAATTTATCAAATGAAACATCA
This sequence comes from uncultured Clostridia bacterium, assembly GCA_947627825.1. The sequence continues at coordinate 26,668 of CANQXO010000004.1, read as the reverse complement.
CCGTTTAATACAAATATTCTTGTTCCAAATAGATTGCTTAAGTCTGTTCCAAAGTAAAATTTAAATTTATTTTTTAATTTGTTTTCAGATGATGTACTTGGGTTCTCTCTGATTATACAGTATATTTTTATATCATCTATTTTCAATAATTCAGCTAGTAGGTGAATTCCTAAAAATCCAGTTGCACCAAATAATAATACATTTTTTAATTCTCGTTCTCTTAATGATAATTTTTTGTAATAAGAATTTTGTCTAAGTAATTTATGTATGTTATTAAAATGCTTCATTTTGTAGGTGGTATTAGTTTCATTGCTGGTTGATTGTGATTCTATAAAACTTGCTAAACTAGAAATTGTATTATTTTTAAATATATCTCCATAGTTTATATTATATCCTATTTTCATAAGTTCTAGTTGAAGTTTTAAAGCACATAATGAATCTCCACCAATATTGAAAAAGTTATCGTCAATGCTGATTTTTTCTAATGATAATATTGATTTCCATATTTTCAATATTCGTTTTTCAAGAGGAGTTTTAGGATTTATTATTTCTTTTTCTTCAATTACAGGTTCAGGTAAAAGTTTTCTGTCTATTTTACCATTTGGAGTGTAGGCAAATGATTTTATCTGAATAAGGTATGTAGGTACCATGTAATTTGGAAGTTTTTTAGCTAAACTATTTTTTAAAAGTGATACTGATATTTTTTGTTCTGATGTAAAGTAGCCACATAAAATATCTCTACCGTTTATAGATTTTACAGTTACAACGGTTTCTTGTATATCATGGTATGCTCTAATGGCATTTTCAATTTCTAGTAGCTCTATTCTTAATCCACGAACCTTAACTTGGAAGTCTGTTCTACCTAAACATTCTAGTTCTCCATTTGGCAATAGTTTTACTAAGTCTCCAGTATCATATATTCTTTCACTATTATAGTCGATGTACCTTTGAGCGGTTATTTCTGGCTTGTTTAAATATCCTATTGTAATACCTGCTCCACCAATGAAAAGTTTTCCTGGTACATTGTAAGGTACTGGGTTTAAGTCATTGTCTAATACATAAATTAAAGTATTTCCGAAAGGCGTTCCAATAGTAACTTTTTCTTTTGTAGAGGTTAATTCTTTTAAAGTTGAGCCAACAGTTGTTTCTGTAGGTCCATACATATTATAAACTCTTGCTTTAGTTACACTCTTAATTCTCTTAAATAAATCTAATGGAAAGCTTTCTCCTATAAGAGATATTACCTCTAATTTTTTTAAATATTCTAAGTTATCGGTCATTAAAAATTTAAATTTTGATGGAGTAGTTTGTAAAACTTGAACACCATTTTTTAAACAAAGTTTGTTTAAAAGTATAGGGTTGTTTTGCTCATCATTGTTTGCCAAAACAATTTTCATACCACAGCTCAAAGGAAGTAGTGTTTCAAATACAAAAATATCAAAGCAAGCGGTTGTAATATTTACTATAGTTTTATCTTTTAAAGGCATACGAGCAAGTGTACTTAGTATAAAATTTACAACGCCTAATTGCTTGATTAATACACCTTTTGGCTTTCCAGTAGAACCTGATGTGTATATTAAATATGCTACATCATCGGCTGTAGAAGGAGTGTCAAATTCTTTATATTCTTTGTATATAGCCTCGTCATCTACATTTACTGCTTTTATACCAAATTTGTTTTTTAGTTTAGTTTCTGTTAGAAGAAGTTTTATATGGCTGTCTTCTATAATGTATTCGATTCTTTCATCTGGATACATTGGATCTATTGGAAGGTATGCAGCTCCTGCTTTAAGAGTTGCTAATATAGAGATGATAAGCTCAGCTCTTCTATTCATCATAATTCCTATTATTTTATACTTGTCTTTTGAAATTTCATTTTTGTAAACAGGCAAATTTTTAATATAGTTAGCAAGCTTATTTACTTTAGTTTCTAATTGTTTATATGTATATTGCTCGTTTTCAAAAATTAAAGCAATTTTATCTGGAGTTTCTTTAACTTGCTTTTCAAATAAATCTATAATTCTTAAGTTTTTATCAAATTCAAATTTTGGATATAAAACAGGAGCATTAGATAATATTTGAATTTGCGATATTCTAATATCTGGATTATTGATTACACTATTTACAATATTTTTAAATCCTTCTAAAAATGTTTTCATAAATTTTGCACTAAAAAGTTTAGTAGCAAATTCTAAACGAAGATTGTAACTTTCTTCAGATGGAGTAATTTCAAGTGAAAAGTCAAATTTAGAAGTGTGATTATCTGGAATAATGTATTCAGTTTTTAGACCTTTTAAGTTTAACTTAGGAAGTCCGCCACTTTCATATATGAACAATACATCAAACAAAGGTCTTCTACTATTATCTCTTGGGATATCAATATTTTTTATTAATTCTTCAAATGGATAATCTTGCCTTGCAAATGCATTTAAACAATTCTGCTTTACTTGATTTACTAAGTCGGCAAATGAGTTGGCAGGTTGTATGCTTTGCCTTAGAGCTAAAGTGTTTACAAACATTCCTATAACTCTATCAAAGTTATGATTATCTCTACCAATTACAGGACTTCCAACAACTATATCAGTTTGCATAGTATATTTGTATAATAAACAATAATAGCAAGCAAGTAAAAACATATATGGAGTAACATTTTGTTTTTTACAAAAACTATCAATTGCTTCTACATTGTCTAATCGGTCAAAAATACTTTCGCCTTCTTCTGAAAGAGTGTTAGTTCTATCGTATTCTGTAGGCATGTTTAATAAAGGAATATTTTGGCTAAATTGAGAGCACCAATATTCTTTACTTTTTGGATTTATTTTTTCATTTAGTGCGTAATCGTAATAATCTAATTTCTTTTTTGGAACTTCAAGCCCTTCATATAAATCGCACAATTCTTTTGCAAATATTCCAATAGATGCACCATCACATATAATGTGATGAATATCAATTTGCAAAAGTGCTTTGCCATCATATTGGTCTAGTTCGATATGAGCAAGAGGCGCTACTCCTAAGTCGAAAGGTTTAACAAAATCATCATTTTTATAATTCTTAACTTCTAATTTAAAGTCAATATGGTCCTCAATTTTTGCATATACTCCGTTATTTTCTAACACGAAAGAAGTTCTAAAAGAAGAATTAGAATTGATAATTGTATTTAAAGCTTTTTCTAATTTTTTTATGTTTGGCATTTTATCAAACAAAATTCCAAAAGGAGTATTATAAGAAGTTGAATTCTCAATCATACTTACATTATAATAAATTCCTCTTTGGCTAGATGTAACAGGATAAAGTTTTCCGGGACTAATTTCTGTGTGTTTTATAGTTTCGGAAGTTGCTGTTTCTTTTGTAGAATCTATATATTTTGCAAGTTCACTAATAGTAGGGTATTCAAAAATATCCTTGATTTCAATTTTTGTATTTAATTTAGTTATAATATCTGATACTAACCTAATGGAAGCTAAAGAATCGCCTCCAAGTTCGAAAAAGTTGGCATTAGTACTTATTTTATTTAATCCTAAAATGTTACACCATATTTTTTCTAAAGCTTTTTCTGTTTCTGATGAACTTTTTACAAAATCTGTTTGAGTTATTTCTATTTCAGGCAATAGTTTAGCATTTATTTTTCCATTTAAAGTTATAGGAAAGCTCTCTAAAATGATAATATGAGAAGGAACCATGTAGTTAGGAAGTTTAATTGCCAAAGATTTTTTAATTTGTGCTATTCTTTCGTTATAATTTTTCTCTTTTTTATCTGTTAAAGTAACGAAAGAACAAATGCAATCTATATTATTAACCTTTTTTATCACTGAAATCGCATTATCTATATATCGTAAACTTACTAGTTTTTCGGTAATTTCATCAAGCTCTATTCTTAAACCATGTAGTTTAATTTGATTATCTTGTCTACCATAATAAATTAAATCCAAGTCAGGGCTAAGTTTTGCAATATCACCAGTTCTGTAAATTCTGTCAAACTGCATTTTGTTAATATATCCAAGACCTACGCCATCACCCTTAATTACTAATTCGCCCGGAATACCAATAGGAAGTATATTATTATCATTATTCATAATATACATTTTTACATTTAAATAAGGTTTTCCAATCGTAATATCATTTTCATCAGTAACTAATTTATTTGATGAGCAAGCTGTGCATTCAGAAGGACCATATCCATTATGAATATCAGCATTAGTGGCTTCTTTAAGCTTTCTAAATAAGCTTGGTTTTAAAACTTCTCCACCAAGTTGAATAACTTTTAAATTTTTCAAACAATCTGGTGTATCTAACAAAAGTGATATTTTTGAAGGTGTACTAACTATAAAATCAATATTATATTTTGTAATTAATTTTGAAGTTAAAGCAGGAATTTTTTGTTCTTCTTCATCTGCTAAAACAACAGTTTTTCCAGACAAAATTGAAACAAAGTTTTCCACCATAAACATATCAAAAGCAACTGTGCTAGTGCTTAAAAACATTTCGCAATTATTTGTGTGTAAAATTTGTGTAAAACTATTTACCAAATTAATAATGCTAAGCCTTTTTAGTTCCACACCTTTAGGAACTCCAGTAGAACCAGAAGTATAAATTACACAAAATCTATTCTCATTAGATTGTATATTTTTATCTTCATTAGAAAACTTACTTAAAAATCCTATTTTTTTACTTGGCATAGTTTTTGGCGAAGAACTACTAAATTTGCTTCTTTTTGATATATCTATTTTTTCATAATCTAAATCTAAATCAGTAATTACAAGTTTGGCATTCGCATTTTTTAGCATATAACTAATTCTGTCTTTTGGAAGATTTGGATCAATTAACATATATGATGCACCAGTTTTTAAAATTCCCCATAAAGCAATGTGTATGTTAAATGACCTATTTAACATTACCCCAATAACATCATTTTGAGTAATATCTTGAGATAAAAGCATATTAGCAACTTTATTAGACTGCTTATCTAATTCTTCGTAGGAAAGTTTTTTACCTTTAAAAATTACAGCAGTTTTATTTTTATTCTTTTTTACTTGTCTTGAAAATAGTTCAACAATTGATAAGTCTTTATTATATTTATAATCAGTGTTATTAAATTCATTAATAAGTTTTTCTTCTGCCTTAGTTATAACAGGTATATCTTTAATAACAGTATTTTTTAATGCAAATTCTGCCATACTCATAATTCTTTGATGCAAATTTTGAATTTCTGCTTGGCTAAATTTATTAGTTTGGTAGTTATAAAAAATACTTAAACTACCACTATCATCCATATCGTAGAAATGTACTTCAATTGGATTAGATACTTTTTCATTAGAAACCCATTGAGAACTATATAATACATCACTTAAATTTTTATTATCTTTAGCATTTTGATATGAAAGTACGAAATCATAAAGGTTTTCATTAATATCATATTTTTCCTTTATTTGTTCAAGTAATTTCATGTAAGGGTATTTTTGATGCCTAAAAACAGACATTTGATTTGTTACAACTTGTTTCAAAAATTGAGTAAATTCTAAGTTAGAATCTATTGACATACCAAAAGGAACTGTGCTTACAAACATTCCTGAAATTTGTTTTTCATTGAAGTTAGCACGGTTTAGCACAGGAGTTCCTAAAAGGGCATAATTGGTGTTATTTATTTTTGATAAATATAACAAATATATCGCCATAAAAAAGTTATATGGCGAAGCATGATTGTCCTTGCAAAAAGTAGCAATTTGTTCTGATAAATTGCTATCTATTTTATAAGTTTCTCTAGCTCCTTCACAATCATATATAGGAAGGCTTGATTGCTTTTGATTTTTATATATGTAGGTAAGAGAAGGTTCTTTTGAAAAAGAATTTTCCCAAAACTCCTTGTCTTTTTGGTATTTAGCACTTTTCAAGTAATCTGAAGAACTAAGGACATAATCTGCATATTTTGGATAATCTTCAAAATTAGAAACACCTTTAAGAAGCTTAGAATATATCTCCATAACTCTTGATATTAGCAAACTCATAGTCCATGCATCACATATAATATGATGGAAAATGCCAATAAGACCTCCTTTTCCATCAGGAAGTCTAAAAGTATAAAACCTAAACAATTTTGAGTTTAAAACATCAAAAGGCTCGTTTAATAAACTCATACTTAGTTTAGTTGCTTCTTCTATATCTTTAACATCTATACATTCCATTGTAAATTTTTCGAAAGGAGCTTCGTATTGATAAACCTCATTACCTTTGAGTGCTAATCTATAATTCATACTATCAGTGTGCTTAACATACAAATTAACGGCTTTATTAAACAAATTGAAATCAACAACTTCTTCAATAAAAATATAACCGCAAATGTTATTAACACTGCTACCAGAGTAAAATGCCTCCGAATCCCAAATATTTTTTTGCTGCTCTGTCAAAGGTAAAAAAGTTTCCATATATTAAACATCCTTCCTAAAATACACAATAAGCCTATAGTTTTTAGTAAAATTCAAGTGTATTATATAGATAAAAAATAAAAAAAGCAACAATTTAATTGAAGAATATTATATTTTTCGAGTTTTTAGTTACAAAAGTAAAAAAAGGTGGAAAGAATTGTACGAAATTGGAAAAAATAGAACGAAAAAAGTATTGACTATTTTTGGCAATAATTATATAATACCGTTGATTAAAAAATATTATCCAAAAGGAGGAAACAAAATGGAAGATAAAAAAGAGCTAAAACTTGCACTAGAAGAAGATTACATTGAATATTGGACAAACAAAGGAGCTATGGAAGCTAGTCAAACAGAGCAGTTTAAAAAAATAAGCAAAGAAAAAGAAGAAAAGCTAAATATGATAGTAGAATTAACAGTTCCATGGTTAAGAAAAGCGGTATCTCAACTTATAGATGATGTTAAAAGCTTAGAAAATGCACGATCTTCTATTGAAATGGATAATACAGTTAAATTAATTTACAATGATTCTAAGAAAAACAATTTTATTTAAGAAAAAAGAGAGTGAAGTGATGTCATTTTAAGATGCATCTGCTTCATCTTTGATGACATCATTTAAATTTTCAAGTTTAATATCTAAAATATCACATATAGCAATTAATTCAAAATCTTTAATAATTTTTATTTGTTTCTCAATTCGATAAAGTTCATCACCAGAGATAGGGATATTAATTAAATCTAACTCTCTTGATAAATCAGATCTTGAGAAACCTTTTTGTAATCTGTATTTTTCAATCAAACTACCATAAGCGTTACTTTTTCCTTTAAACTTTTTCATTTTAAACCTCAAAAATAAATTCTTTTATTGATTTTATAATAATTATTATGATAGAATTTAGTACGGAGCGTACTAAATAAACAAATAAATAGAAAGGAGAGCATGATTTATTGAGCGATAAATACTTCATGCAAGAAAAAAATGAAAGAGAAAGGGATTGTTAGAAAATCAGATGATTTGTGCAGGCTTGTAATACCAAAAGAAATAAGAGATAGGTTAGAACTTGGAAGATTTGTGATAGTATATGTAAAGGGAAAAGAGATAATTATAAAAAAATATGATGATAGTTGTACATTTTGCGGAAAGAAAAGTGGACTAATTGAATTTAAAGATAAATTAATTTGCAAAAAGTGTATTGCAAATATTAAAGAAAAGTAGTTGAAAAAATAATACTTTTTGTGTTAATATAAAAATTATATCATGGAAGTGACATAATATAAAGTTTTAGGTAACTTAAAATCCTAATATATTATACAAGGAGAAAGTCGTATAAATTGCTTTATACGATGGTAAAATTATGAACAATAAAAGAAAAGAAATACTTGTAGTTGCCGTTTTCTTAATAATTCAAGCGATAGTTTATGTAGTAGCTTGCACACAAAAAGTATATATCCACATGGATGAAGCTTATTCTTTAGGTTTAGCAAGCTATAAAAGAACGGAAATACAAGAAAATGATGATTTTTATGATACTTGGCATACTAAAGATTATTATGAAGATTATTTGGCAGTAAATGAAAATGAAATTGGCAAGTATAGTCAAGTTTATACAAATCAAAAAAACGATGTTCATCCACCGTTATATTATCTGATATTAAGATTTGCTATGGGATTTAGTGTTGGACACTATTCTAAGTGGCCAGGAGTAATAGTCAATATTATTATTTATGCATTTATAACCTTAACAATGTATTTAATATTACAGAAATTATTAAAAAATGAAAATAGAGCAAAAGAAAAGGCAATTGTACTAGCATTTATTTCATCACTAACAATGGCTTCTCTTACAACAGTTTTATATATTAGAATGTATGCACTTTCAACACTTAACATTTTAATAACAACTTATTTACATATAAAATTATTAGAAAATAAAAAAATTGACACTAAACTGCGGAATTTTCATTGGATTATCAGCTTTAGCAGGTGTGCTAACACACTATTATTACATCTTTTTCTTAGGAGTATTATATTTAATTTTCTTAGTAAAATACCTAAAGCAAAAACAATATAAAGATTTAGCTTTTTATACACTAACTATGATTATAACAGCAGTAGCATCACTAATAATATGGCCATACTCTATAAAGCACTTGTTTTTTGGGTATAGAGGACAAGGAGCTTTAGATAACTTAACAAAAATATCTCAATTTGTACAAAATATAGGACAATATATATTAAAATTAAATAGATTTGCTTTTAATGGAACTTTATTTTTCTTAGTAGTATTAGCTGTAATGATATTTATATATAAGAAATTATCAACTGACAAAAAACTAAATAAAGATAAAAATGTATATTTACAAATAATTATAATACCAGCTTTGGCATATTTTCTTATTGCTGCAGTAGCTTCTCCTTGGATAGAATTAAGATATATAGCTCCAATTTGTGGATTAACATTTATTATAGCAATATTTTATTTATATAGTTTGATTAAATTCTTTGAAAAAGAAAAAACGCGAAATATATTTATGGTATTTATTTTGGCGTCTGTTTTGTTAGCACCGATATGTTTAAGAATAGAACCAGAAACGATGTTTACAGATAAAAAAGAAATAGTTAGCAAATTAGAAGGAGAACTTAATTTACCAACAATATTCTTCTTCAATTCAAGTCATAATAGATTTTTAGATGATATCTTGCTTTTTGCTAAAATAGATAATTCATATATAGCAAAAGATATGGATATGACTGAAGAAAACATACAAAAAGTATTTGAAAATAAAGATATATCAAAAGGAATAATCGTTTTCATTAATGGAGGACAAGAAAACGATAAAGTATTAGAAGTTGCAAAAAATGCTTTGGGGTTTGCAACTGTTGAACATTTAAAAGGATTAAATGCATGTAATGTTTATTTATTAAAATAAATATCATAATCAATATAGTATAATTATAGTTATAAAAAATTTATTGAGTATACCAAGGGTTGTTTTCGTTTACATCAGAAGGGTCCCAATTCCTTAAATTCTCTGGATAAGAAGAAATTAACTTAGACAAAGGCTTACCAAGAGGACCGGGATTTTCATCTGAATAGAATTCAACCTTTGTTCCATTTTTACAGTTATCGAAAATCCACTTTGCATCTTCGACGCACAATCTAACACAACCAGCAGAAGCGGGAGTACCTAACTTATCATATTCCCAGTATTCTAAGCTAGAAGGGTCATAATTTCTAGTATAAGGCACAGAGTGAAAAAGAATATTACCAGTTATTTGCGTAACAAATTGTCCATAAACATTATCTTGAAGAACTCCCCATCTCCATCTTTGAGGAATGGTATAAGTTCCAGATTTTGGAGTATGAGTGCCAGTGGAACAAATCATAGCCTTGACAGGAATAGCATAATTTCCTTCTTCATCTTTAGTATAAATATTAACTACTTGAGCACCATAATTAACTCTAATATAATATGATAAATTAGAAGGATTTTCAGGAACATTTTCAGAAGGATTTTGAGCGGGATTAGAATTTGAATTACCAAGGTCAATAACAAAAGTATTTTCATAGGTAATATTAGTATTAACTGCAGTATCAAAAGTATTAGCTTGAGATTTGTTTCCTGTTTGAGAAAGAGCAGAGTTAATAGATATTATTAATAATATATTGACTATTAATAATAAGATACAAGCAATAGCTATTATAATTTTCTGACTAAAGTCTTTTGACTTCATAAAAAATTTGTTCCTTTCTAATTTTACGATTACCCAATTTATTAAAAAATACAATTGATTGACACAAGATATTTTATCATTTTTTAGGTATTAGTCAATAATTGTATAAAAAGAATTAATAAACGACAATGATAATATAAAAGTATTAATAAATGACAATAATTATATAAAAACTATTGATAAGTAACAACAATTATATTATAATACTATGAGCAAGAAGTTAAAAAGGGGAATGAAAATTGAAAAATTGGATAGGAATATTACTATCATATTTAGCAATATTTTTAGTAATAATAATAGCAAAACTATTTGAAAAAGTAGGAAAAGAAGCAAGTAGAAAATTTATACATATTTCACTTGGAAATTGGTGGCTTATAGCAATGTATTTCTTTGATAGCGTATGGTTTGCAGCATTTCCACCAGCAACATTTGTAATAATAAACTATGTTTCATACAAAAAGAATTTAATTAAAGTAATGGAAAGAGATGAAAATGAACAAGAGGGCTTAGGAACAGTTTATTACGCTTTAGCATTATTGATTGTGTCAATAATAACATTTGGCATAATTAAAAAGCCAATACTCGGATTGATATCTATATTAGTTATGGCTTATGGAGATGGCTTAGCGGCAATTGTTGGACAACTTGTTAAAAGTTACAAATATAAAATATGTGATACACAAAAATCAATTGCAGGTTCAAGTGCAATGTTTATAGTAACTCTAATAATAACTTCTTTGTATTTTGCTTTAACGCACAGCCCATTGTGGTTTGTAAAATCAGTGCTATGTAGTTTAGTATTGACAGCTGTTGAAGCAGTATCAATTAAAGGTACTGATAATCTTACAGTACCGATCGTATGCTTAGGATTGTTAATGTTAGTGTAAAAAAATAAAAAAGACGACAAATCAGTCAAGATTTGTCGCCTTTTTTGTACTTCGAACTAAAAAGTTATAAAAGTTTTGTTAAAATGTTTCATAATCGAAAACATCATTTCTCACGCACCATTCTCTGAAGTCTCGTTTAATATCAATAGGAAATGATGGCTGAGAAAAAGCTTCATAATTCCATTCTTTGAAAATCATCAATTTATGAAGAATAGAATAGTCATCATACGGTACTGAAATCCAAAGGTTATTGTCATAAACGAATCCATCTTTAATGATAATGGCCTTTGCTGTATAACTGTGGTCGCTTGCAATAGGATTCCTTACTGCGCCCCAGATAAGAGTGCAGTCTTTAATAATTTTTGCAATTTCCAAAGTAAAATAAGAGTGATAGTAATCATTTTCAAGTAAAAGAGCTTGATAGTAAAAGTCAAAATTCTTTTGCTTAATACGATTCCAACCATCTTTGCCGATGCCTTTACCATGCGGAATTATAATCCGCCGGAAAAAATTGAGAATCTTGAGGGTCTTGTAGTATGCGGGCGGATTGACTTCAGTTACTTCTGCTCGTGCAGCGTCGTGCAATTCCTTCTTTCTTAAAAAATAAAAGATGATGGCAATGTCCCAGAATATCAAGCAAATAAATCTTGGCCGAAGCCAAATGAAGCTTACTACTCCGAGAATAAAACTGATGGTGTAGACTATCACTTTGCGAAACCATACAATAGAAGTGATGCCCATTGAACATTTGTAAAGCTTGTAGAAAAGGTCTGGGTGGTCTGTGACGAGAAGATTCTTGCAGAGCATTTTTGTGAAAAACTTTAACATTGTGGTCCCTCCAAAAATAATTATTTCATAGAGCGTACTGACGATTTGAATATTATTAAAATAATATCAAACTAAATTATATCATAAAAGCTCAAAAAATGCAATAAACTTGAAAAAATCGAATAAATGTGATATTATTAGAAAGGATATTTAATAAAGAAAGAATAAATAAATGAATAAAGATAAGTTAAAATTATTGTTTGAACAAATGAAATATGGGGACAGAGATAAAGCAATAGAAGAAATATACAACGAAAGCAATAATATAATGAAGTCTGTAGCATTTAGCATATTGAAAAATTACGAAGATACAGAGGAGGTTATGCAGAATGTAATTATAAAGATATATAACCTAGAAAAAACTGCATTACCTTCAGATAACGAGTATTCTTGGCTATACCACATTACAAAAAATGAAACAATAGAATTGTTAAAAAAAGAAAAGCCAGATACAAATATAAACACAATTTATAATATTGAAGAAGATGATAACAATATAATTGGTATAGAAAATTATAATAAACTTATTTTTGATTTGAGTGATAAAGAAAAAGAAATAGTAGCTTTAAAATTAATAGCAAAATTATCTCTTCAAGAAATTGCGGAATTGTTAGAAGAGCCAATTAAAGATGTAAAATGGAAATATTATAAATCTATATATAGAGTAGAGTCATTAATTAAAAGCTTTGTAGCATTCATTATCACTTTAACCTTAGGAATGATTACAACAACAATAGGAAATATGGATGTATTAAGTATAATATTGTTTATTGTTTCAACAATTTCTTTAATTATTACCATAATAGTATCAATCTTTATAAACAAAGCAAAAACTAAAAATACAAAAAGTAAACATCGCTTTAAAAAATGATATTGATATTTTTTTTCTTAGATGTTATAATATAGCAAAATTTAGCCTAAGGCTATAAAGTAAAATGTCCTATTAATATAAACTTTAAATAAAGAAAGGATGAAAAAAATGCCATTAGAAGAAATTTTGCTAGAAGCCAAAAAACTTCCTCGGAATAAGCTAACAGAATTCTTCATTGAATCTGTAAAATATGATTTACCAGAATTAACTTTTTTGTGGATGAAGGCAGGCGCGGATATAACAGCTAATGAAAATTTTGCAATTCAAAGAGCATGTAAAAACGGAAACGAAGACATAATAATAGCACTAATACAAAATGGAGTAGACTTAAATGCAGCTGACAATTATCCCATTAAAGTTGCGGCGGAATATGGTCATTTAGAGGTAGTCAAGCTACTTTTGAAAAATGCTAAAATTGATATTCCATCCAAAAGTAAAGCACTTCAAAATGCTTCAACAAATGGATACTTTGAGGTAGCCAAATTATTAATTGAAAATGGTGCCAAACCCGAATATCAAAACAGCAAATCTCTCCAAAACGCATCAATCAATGGACATTACAAAGTTGCAGAGTTACTTATAGATAATGGAGCAGATGTACATGGAAACTCTGACTTTTCTATAAGAAATGCTTCATCCAATGGACACATTGAAACGGTTAAACTGTTAATTAGCAAAGGAGCGGATGTTACAGCACAAAACAATTATGCAATTTGTAAAGCTACAGAACAAGGGTATACCGAAATTGTGAAATTGTTGTATGATGCAGGAGCTGATATTCATATAGAAAATAATTACCTGCTTTATACTTCAATGATTAGTAGGCATACAGAAACAACAAAGGCAATTCTACAAATTATGCAAGAAGAAAAGCAAAATAAATCAAGTTAAAGGCAATTAGAACTCAATTATTAGGTAACTTTATCTGATAAATTGAGTTCTTTTTTGTTTTGTACTTGCAAAAATAAAAATGTAGTGATATATAACACCTATAAGGAGACAGAATATGAAAAAATATTTAGAATTTTTAATAAAAGGTATTTACGCTGGAATTATGATTGGAATAGGAGGAATAGCATATCTAGCCATTCCGAATAAAGCACTAGGTGCATGTATATTTTCAATAGGATTATTAACAGTTTGTATGTATTCATTAAATTTATATACAGGTAAAATTGGATATATTTTAGTAAATAAAGCAAGTTATATATGGGAACTATTATGCTCATTAATTGGAAATTTTATTGGAGCGTTTTTAGTTGGAAATGTTATGAGGCTAACTAGATTTACAGCTTATGTTGAAACAGCTCAAAACCTTGTTAATACTAAGTTAAATGATAACTTGTTAAGCATTTTTATTTTATCAGTATTTTGTGGAATTATAATGTATTTAGCAGTAAATAATTATAAAAAAGAAAGTAGTGAAATAGGCAAGTACATAATCATTGTTATGGGAGTAATGGCATTTATATTATGTGGATTTGAACACTGCATAGCAAATATGTTCTACTTTAGTATAGCTGGAGTATGGAGTTTCAAAGTGTTACTTTACCTACTAGTTATGATTTTAGGAAATAGTATCGGCTCAATAATTATAGCCTATTTTTACAATAAATTTAATTTAAAATATTTGGCTGACAAAAATTTATAAAAAATTTAAATGCTAGGAACGAACATTAAAGTAATTCTTTTACCTTTAACTTTAATAAAGTTTTCATCTTTTAAAGCTTTAAGTTCTCTAAACATGGCAGACCTATTTATCGAAAGATAGTCTGCCAAATTTTTAAAATTGCTTGACAAATAAATATTTTGAGAACGAGTCTTTCTGTACTCGTTTTCAAAAAATGCAAGCAATTTATCTCTAATATTTTTCTTTGTAAGAATTTGAATTCGGTAATTAGTTTCCTTAAATTTTGAATTTAATATTTGAAACAAATTGAAAATAAAAGTATTATAATAAGGATAAGTTAAATTACTCTCATTTATTAATTTGTTATAGTCAATTAATAGAATTCTACAATCTTCAACTGCTTTAATTTGAAAATTTGCACTATCAATACTAGAAATATTAGTTCCAAAAATATCATTTTCATATAAATCTTCAACTAAAACTTCTTCACCATTATAATCAATGCTTATAATATTAGCATGCCCCTCAATTAAAATACAAATAATATTAGTATTTTTTAATTTTGAAAAAATTTCCTCACCCTTATTAAAGTCAAAAATATGACTCTCTAATATCTTCAATAATCTAGTTTTCTGTAGGCTTGTAAGCCCTTCAAAAGGATTAATCATATACATCACCAAATATATTTTATCATATTTTCAAAAAGTTGCAATAGCACCTTTTTATTTTTAAAATTTATTATTATAATTTTCATAAATTCGAAAGAAAAAAATCAAGAAAGGGAGAAAATTATGAGAATAGTAAAAAGGGATGGACATATTGTAGACTATGACCCAATGAAAATTGAAATAGCAATAAAAAAAGCAAATAATGAGGTAAGAGGAAAAGAAAAAGCAACAGACGAGGAAATAAAAGAAATAATCCAATACATAGAAGATTTAAACAAAAAAAGAATCCTCGTTGAAGATATACAAGACATAATAGAACAAAAATTAATGGAATTTGACAAATATCAATTAGCTAAAAAATACATTACATATCGTTATACTAGAGAATTAGTTAGAAAAGCTAACACAACAGACCAAACAATTAAGGAATTAATTGAAGGTGAAAATGAATACTGGAACAACGAAAACTCTAACAAAAATGCTAAAGTAGTAACTACACAAAGAGACTATTTAGCAGGAATAACAAGTACAGATATAACTAGAAGATTTTTACTTCCAGAAGAAATTGTAAAAGCACATGATGCAGGAATTATTCACTTCCATGATGCAGACTATTTTGCACAAAATGCTTTACATAATTGCGAATTAATAAATCTTGATGATATGTTACAAAATGGAACAATAATAAATGGAGTTATGATTGAAAAGCCACATAGATTTATAACAGCTGCTACAATAGCAACACAAATTATTTTAGCAGTAACATCATCTAGCTATGGTGGAGCAACAGTTTCTCTAACACATTTAGCCCCTTTTGTAAGAAGCAGTTTTGAGAAATATTTGAAAAAATATCAATCAAGAAAACTAAATAAAGAAGATTGCGAAAAATTTGCTTGGGAAGATACAAGAAAAGAAGTAGAAGACGGAGTTCAAACATTTAACTATCAAGTAAATTCAATGACAAACACTAATGGACAAGCCCCATTCTTGAGCGTATTTATGTATATGAATGAAACAAAAGAATACAAAAAAGAATTAGCAATGATAATTGAAGAATTCCTAAAACAAAGAATTCTTGGATTCAAAAATAGAAAAGGTGTATACATTACACCAGCATTCCCTAAATTACTATATGTATTAGAGGAAGATAACATCAAAGAAGATGGAGAATATTTCTATCTAACAAAACTTGCAGCAGAATGTACTGCTAAAAGAATGGTACCTGACTACATTTCAGAAAAAGTAATGTTAGACCTAAAGAAAAATGAAAAAGGAGATGGAGAATGTTATCCATGTATGGGATGCAGAAGCTTCTTAACTCCAGATAGAACAATGTCTTTAGGAAATATAGCACATGCTAAAAACTATGTAGAAGGCAAAGGAAAATATTATGGAAGATTTAATCAAGGTGTTGTAACAATCAACTTACCAGATGTTGCACTTTCATCAGATAAAGATATGGACGAATTCTGGAAAATACTTGATGAAAGACTAGAATTATGTCACAAAGCATTACAAGTTAGACACAAGAGACTAAGCAACGCAATAAGTGATGTAGCACCTATACTATGGCAAGATGGAGCATTAGCAAGATTACAACCAGGAGAAAGTATACACGAATTATTACATCATGGATATTCAACAATTTCATTAGGATATGCTGGATTATATGAATGCGTTAAATACATGACAGGACATTCACATACTGATAATGGAGAAGGAAAAGAATTTGGTCTAAAAATAATGGAAAGACTAAATGATGCCTGCAAAAAATGGAAACAAGAAGAAGACATTGATTATTCAGTATATGGAACACCAATAGAATCAACAACATACAAATTTGCAAAATGCTTAAAAGAAAGATTTGGAACAGTAGAAGGAGTAACAGATAAAAACTACATTACAAATTCATACCATGTTCCAGTATTTGAAGAAATAGATGCATTTACAAAATTAAAACTAGAAAGTGAATTCCAAAGATTAAGCCCAGGTGGAGCAATTTCATATATTGAAACTCCAAACTTACAAAACAATCTAGATGTAATATTAGAAGTTATGAACTTTATATACGACAATATAATGTACGCAGAATTAAATACAAAATCAGACTATTGCCAAAAATGTGGATATACTGGTGAAATCTTAATAGATGATAACCTAGAATGGTATTGTCCAAACTGCGGAAATAGAGACCATAACACACTAAATGTTGCAAGAAGAACTTGCGGATATATAGGAAGTAACTTCTGGAATAAGGGAAGAACACAAGAAATAAAAGAAAGAGTATTACATATAGATAATAAGGAAGCGGATGTAAAATGAGATATAATGTAGTTAGAAAAATGGACATATCAAATGGCCCTCGGAGTTAGAGTATCAGTATTTTTTCAGGGATGTGAATTCCACTGTAAAAACTGTTTTAATCAAGAAACATGGGACTTTAACGGGGGAAAAGAATTTACACAAGCAACTATAGATGAAGTATTAGAACTATGCAAACAAGATTATATAAAAGGTTTATCTATTTTAGGTGGAGAACCTATGCATCCCAAAAATATAGGAGCAACTACAGAACTTGCAAAACAATTTAAACAAGCTTTTCCAGAAAAAAATGTATGGGCATGGACAGGTTATAAAATGGATAAAGACTTGCAAAATAAAGAAGTTTTAAAATACTTGGATGTATTAATAGATGGACAATATGTTGATGAATTACATGACCCAACACTTAAATGGAAAGGCTCATCAAATCAAAGAGTAATAGATGTCCAAAAAAGCTTAAAAAAGAATGAAATCGTTTTGATAGACTAGAAAAAGTATAAAAATAAGAAATTATTGTAATTGATAATTTCTTATTTTTTATATTACTTTATAATAATTTATCATTTTATTGTGGATATAAATTACATTATATGATACAATAAGCAAAAATAAACGAGCTAACAAAAATGTGCAAAAAATTTAAAATTAGACACATATATAGCGTAATGATATAGAAATAATAAAATAAAAGTTTTTTAGAAAGGTAAAAAAATGCTTAATCAATTTGCAAGAACAGAATTATTGATAGGAAAAAATGGAATAAAAAAACTACAAAACTCAAAAGTAGCAGTATTTGGAATAGGTGGTGTAGGATCATTTGTTGTTGAAGGATTAGTAAGAGCAGGAGTAGAAAAATTTATACTAATTGATAATGACAAAGTAAGTATAACAAACCTAAATAGACAAATAATTGCCACGCATAAAAGTATAGGAAAACCAAAAGTTGAAGTCGCAAAGGAAAGAATATTAGATATTAATCCAAATGCACAAGTAGAAATTTATCAAGAATTCTTTTTACCAGGTAGTAAAGAAATTTTGGATAATACAGTAGATTATGTAGTAGATGCTGTTGATACAGTGACAGCTAAAATAGAATTAGTAGTAAGGGCTAAAAAATTAAATATTCCAATTATATCTTGCATGGGAACAGGAAATAAGTTAGATCCAACTAAATTTGAAGTAACTGATATTTATAAAACAAGTATCTGTCCTTTAGCAAAAGTGATGAGAAAAGAACTAAAAAATAGAGGAATCAAAGAGCTAAAAGTAATTTATTCAAAAGAAACACCAATTCAAACGCTAGAAAATGAATATAATACAAGTACTCAAGAAAAAGAGACAAGAAGTAAACAAGTGCCACGGTAGCATATCATTTGTTCCATCAGTGGCAGGCTTAATTACTGCAGGAGAAGTGATTAAAGACTTAATAAATATAAAACAATAATATATTTAAATAAGGGGTAAAAACATGGAAAAAGTAAAAAATTTTTTTGCAAAAAATGTAGAAGATGTAAAACTTCATATTGACAAAGAAAAACTAAAAATATTTTTAATAACATTAATAGTTTCAATGATTGTACATTTTCAATTATATGCTCTAGAAATAACAGGACCAGATACATTAATAAACAGTATGTATCACAATCCAAATGGATGGGAAGTTATGCTACTAAGATTTGGACTAGTATGTGTTCAATTTTTAAAAGGAAATGTAGTATCACCATTCTTTGCAACCTTAATAAGTAGCATATTCCTTGCAATAACCGTAAATCTAGTAATAGATATATTTGAAATTAAAAATAAATACTTTAAGTATTTAATAGCAATTATATTTGCTGTATCACCAAACTTTTCAGCAACTTTAACATTCTTCTATTGTTCAGACGCTTATATGTTAGGAATGCTTTTAGCAACACTATCAGTATATCTTCTAAGAAAATATCAAGATAAAAAATGCATGTTGTTAATAAGTGGCATTTTATTAGCGTTTTCAATTGCTATGTATCAAACTTATCTTTCAGTAGCATTAGTATTATGCATAGCAACTCTAATAAAAGATATTATAAACAAAAGAGATTTAAAAGAAGTTTTTAAAATGTTATTCAACAGCGTAATTGTGGCTGTAATTGGAATATTATTATTTTATATAATTGCACACATTGTGCTTGCAGTTTGTGGATTACATGCAAGTAGTTATGGAGGAGCAGATTCGATTGGTATAAAAACGATATTAACAATTCCAGAGCATATTGCAGAAAGTTACCAAAGTTTCTTTAACTATTTCTTCACAGACAAAATGATACCAAATACAATTTGGGGAACAAATATATTATATATAATAATTTTTATAAGTTTATTTATAGCAACAATAAAAATAACAAACCAAAATGATTTTTTGAAAAATAAGAAAAGCTTATTCATGCTTTTAGGTCTAATTTTAATATTACCAATTTGCTTTGGAGTAATAGAAATAATAGCAACAAGTACCGATATACATATATTAATGGCTTGTTCAATAATTTATGTATTTCCAATATTCTTTAGTATACTAGAAGAATTGGATAGCACAATGATTTCAAATATACTAAAATGGGTAACGATAGTTTGTACTATATCGATTAGTTGGATATATACTTGGCAAGACAATGCATCATACATATCAATAAAAGCAATGCAAAATCAAACCATATATACTGCAGAAAGAATACTAACAAGAATAGAAGCATTAGATGGGTATACACAAGATATGCCAGTATTACCTCTAGGAGGATTAAGTGGTAACGAATATTTAAATAGATATAACACAGATACAGAAGCCAGAAAAATATTTGATAGATCGTGGGGATTCATTTCAGATACTTCAACTATTTGGTGGGGAAATTTAGATAGTTGGAGAAAAGTATTATATGAATATCTAGGTGCAAATGTTAAATTAGTAAATGAAAGAGAAAGCAAAGATATATTTGATACAGATGAATATAAAACAATGAAATATTATCCAGATAGAAACAGCATCAAAATAATAAATGGAATTGTAGTTGTAAAGTTAAGTGATTAATATAGAAAGTGTAAAAGAATTAATCAGAAAATATGCAAAAAATCCTAATCAAATTATGTAAATTATTCCAATTGTTTTTTGACATAATTATCAAAATATGGTATAATTAAAGTGTAATTACCTTAAGGTAATTGCAGACAAAATTCTTAGATAAAAGCAAAAAACAATCAAAAACTATTTACAACAGAAAGAAGGACTTTTTAAATGACAACAGTGTGCAAAGTATCGCCTTTTACCGGCAGCCTGAAACCCACTAAACAGAGACTCACAGCAAGCTACATTGCAAACTACCTGCTTCTCAGGTATGTTTTCCCGGAAGACATCCAGATGACCGAAGAAAGAATGCATCTAATCCTTTACTTCATCAACAGGTATTACCTCAAGATGACTGGAACAAGCATTTTTAACAACCGCATCATGGCTACAAGCAAAGGTATTAAGATTGAAGGAATGCCAGATATCTACACATACTTTTACCTTGGTCTTATTCGGGCAAACGACAGAAAGAAATACATCTTTAGTGGCCGCGACGGAGAAATGGTGGAAGCCATTGAGCAGGTCTGGAATGAAAGCCAAAAGTATTCCACCAGAGAGCTCTATAAATTCGCTACTTTGCCGGGGTCCCCTTGGGATAAGGCAAGAAACGAAGGAAAACTCACTATCTCTACAATGGACATTTTGAACGACTAAAACCGCTTTATTCTAAGAATCACACGCCGCATCCAATAGGAAGCGGTGTGTGTTTTTTGATTTATAAAAAAAATTCTTTAAGCTAGTTACTTAAAGAAAATTCCACAAGAAGATTATAACAATAAAAAGCTTCAATTTCAATAAAATAAGAAAAAATAAAATAAAAAAAAGAAACAAAAATTTATAAAAATAAATTTACAAAAAGCAGTTGTAGCTATTGAATTACATAGAATACAAGTGTTATTATAATTTTCTTTAAGTAACTAGCTTAAAGAAAATTATAAAAACGATGAAAAGGTTGAAATGTAAAGACAATTGGAGTTACAATAGAAATAAAACACAACATTATGTTAATACTATCATACCAAAAACTATGTGATTTAAAGAACATAAGAAGAACAAAAATAAAAAGGAGGACAAAAGATGACAGCAACAGAAATTAGAAAAGAAGCAAGAAAAAGTTTAGCAGGGAAATGGAAACAAGCAGTATTAATCACATTATTTTATGCATTAACTACAATTATATTTAATAGCAGTAGTAATGAGGAAAATTCATTTATTTATATTTTTAATATCATATTAGAACTATTAAATATATTTTTCACAATACCATTAATACTTGGATTTGCTTTTTCATTTATAAAATTAAAAAGAGGGGAAAAAGTTGGAGTTTTTGATTTTATAAAAATAGGTTTTGAAAATTATAAAAAATCTTGGGGAATTTTCTTTGCTATGTTAGAAAAATTTGTTGGAGTAATTTTACTATTGGTAGCTGCAGCAGTATTTTTTATATTACAAGGTATATATATGGTTGCCCAAACGGGAGCAATACCTGTTTTTGGAACTATAGGAGTAATATTATTAATAATTGCTGTGATTTGCGCATATGTAAAAACATTATCACTTTCATTAATTTATTACATAGCATATGATGAACCTAATTTAAAATACAGTGAAATTGTAAACAAAAGCGAAGAATTAATGAAAGGAAAACAAGAAAGCTTATTCTATTTAGAAATTTCATTTATAGGTTGGGCAATTCTTGCATCAGCCACAGCAGGAATTGGAATATTATGGCTAGTTCCATATATACAAGTAAGTGAAATATGCTTTTACGATAATTTAATAAAAAAATAGGTTAATAAAAAAGTAAAGTTTCATCGTTAAGAGATAATAAAACCCAAAATGTTAGAAAAAACATAGAGGGTTTTTATTATGTTTATATAAAATAAAAGTTTATTTAACTATTATCATTTTTGCATTACATCAATCGTAAAAATTAAAAAATAAGAAATATTTATTTTTTTATATTGACAAATACCCTATAGGGTATATAATATATACAGAAAAAATAAATATATAAAATAGCAATTTAAGAAAGGAATATAATGTGAAAGATAATTGTTGTAAAAGAAAAACACATAGAAATGAAGAAGAAAAAAAGGCAATAAATAATAGAATAAACAGAATAGAAGGACAAATAAGAGCAATAAAAAAGATGATTGAACAAGACAGCTACTGCAATGATGTATTAGTACAATTATCAGCTGTTGAAAATTCAATAAAAAGTCTGTCAAACTACATTCTAGAAAAACATTTGCATAGTTGTGTTTCAACAGACATCAAAAAAGGAAAATTAGAAACGCTAGAAGAACTAACGAGTCTGTTTAAAAAATTTAACAGATAATAATTTTAATAGATAATTTAATAATAGTAAAAAATTAGAGGAATGATTTATAATATTAATAAAAAAATCAAATATTAGAATAAAAGTTAAAAAATTAAAAGGAGAGAAAATGGGAATCACATTTGAAAGAACAATAAATTATTATGAAACAGATAAAATGGGAGTAGTACATCATTCAAACTACATAAGATTTCTAGAAGAAGCAAGATGTTATTGGCTAAAGGAACTAGGAATGCCATTTGAAGAATTTGAAAGACAAGGAATAACAATACCAGTTTTAGGAGTAAATATTAATTATAAATATCATGTGACATTTGGAAACACAATATTAATACATGTTACAATGAAAGAATATTCTGGAGTAAGAATGACAGTAGGATATTCCGTTACAGAAAAAGAAACAGGAAAAATAGTTTTAACAGGAGAAACAAAACACTGCTTTACAAATAGAGAATTAAGACCAATAAACCTAAAAAAGGTAAATCCGGAGTTTAGTAATAAATTTTTAAGTATAGTAGAAAAATAGATTATAAGGTTTATGAGTATCCAAATAAAAACTCAAAAAAATAAAAAGGAGAGTAAAATTATGAAAGAAACAGTAATCAATGTAAAAGGAATGGTTTGTGGAGGATGTGAAAACAGGGTAAAAAATGCACTAAAAACAATTGATGGAATAGAAGAAGTCACAGCAAATCATGAAACAGGACTAGTAAAAGTAACAACAAGTAAGGACATCACAGTAGAAGAAATGAAAGCAAAAATAGAAGATATAGGATTTGAAGTAGAGGAATAAAATAATGAAAAAAATTATTTTAGCCATTGACGGAATGACTTGCTCAGCCTGTTCAAATGGTTTAGAAAAATATTTAAATAAACAGGAGCGGTGTAAAAAATGCATCTGTTAATTTAGTGATGGCCAATGCAAGTATAGAATATGATGAAAAAATATTAAATCAAGAAAAACTAGAGGAATTTGTAAAGCAAGCAGGATTTAAAAGCTTAGGAGAATTCAAAGAAATAAATTTAGAAAGCAAAAACAAAAAAGAAAAAATTAAATTTATCACTTTCACAATACTAACAATATTTCTAATGTATGTATCAATGGGACACATGATAAAATTGCCAGTAATACCATTTTTAAATCCACACAGTAATCCAATAAATTATATGATTTGCTTGCTAATAATAACAATCTGTTTTTTGATATATGGATTTGATATATTAAAAAATGGATATAAAAATTTAATTCATAAAACACCCAATATGGACACATTAGTAGGAATAGGAGTAATCACAAGCATACTATACAGCTTGTATAACATGAGCAAAGTCCTAAGCGGAGAACAACATGAGGTAATGAATCTATATTTTGAATCAGCAGCAATAGTAATATATTTTATAAAATTAGGAAGATATATTGACGGAGTAAGCAAAGACAAAACAAAAGAAGCAATACAAAAATTAGTAAAAATTACACCAAACACAGCAATAATAAAAGTAGGAGAAGAAGAAAAAACAGTAACACTAGATGAAATAAAAAAAGGCGATATATTAATAAGTAGACCAGGCGAAAAAATTGCAGTAGATGGAGAAATAATAACAGGAAAAACATATATAGACGAATCATTTATAACCGGAGAAAGTAAGCCAGTAGAAAAAGAAGCTGGAAATAAAGTAATTGCAGGAAGTATGAATATAAACGGTTATATAGAATATAGAGCAGAAAGAATAGGAAAAGAATCAACAGTATCAGAAATCGTAAAATTAGTAGTAGAAGCAAGCAACACAAAGCCCAAAATAGCAAAAATAGCAGACAAAGTATCAGGATATTTTGTACCAATAGTTATAGCAATAGCAATATTAACATTTATTATTTATTTACTAGCAGGGCAAGGAATAGAAAATTCAATAATAACATTTGTAACAATATTAGTAGTAGCATGCCCATGCAGTTTAGGATTAGCAACACCGCTAGCAGTAGTAGTAAGTGAAGGACTATGTGCAACAAACGGAATATTAATAAAGAAAAGTGAAATCTTAGAAAATGCACAAAAAGTAGACACAATAGTATTTGACAAAACAGGAACGCTAACCTATGGAAAACTAAAAATAGAAGAAATAAAAAATTATAGCCAATTAAAAACAAAAGAATTAATGCAATTAGTAGGAAGTATAGAAAGCAAATCAACTCACCCAATAGGAAAAGCATTCAAAGACTATTTAGACGAAAATAAAATAAAAGAAAAAGAAGTAAAAGAATTTGAAAACATATCAGGAATGGGACTTAAAGGTAAAATAGAAGATGAAGAAATAATAGTAGGAAATTCAAAAATACTAGAAAAATTTAAAATAGAAAACAAATATGCAAAAGAAGAACAAGAGCTATCAGAAAAAGGAAATAGCATAGTATATGTAGCAAAAGGGAAAAAAATATTGGCAATTATAGGAGTAAACGACATAGTACGAAAAGACATAAAAAAATTAATACAAACGCTAGCAGAAAAAAATATAGAAACAATAATGCTAACAGGAGACAATGAACAAACAGCAGAAAAAATAGCAAAAGAAATTGGCATAACAAAAGTAATCGCAAATGTACTTCCAAAAGAAAAAGCAAACACAGTAAAAAAATTAAAACAAGAAAACAAATTTGTCATGATGTGTGGAGACGGAATAAACGACAGCCCAGCACTAGCAAGTGCTGACATTGGAGTAAGTGTAAATAGCGGAACAGATATAGCAATGGATTCCTCAGATGTAATATTGACAAGAAACGATTTAAACAGTATAGTAAAATTAATAAACATAAGCAAAAAAACAATCAAAAATATAAAACAAAACCTATTTTGGGCATTCTTTTATAACTTATTAATGATACCAATCGCAATGGGAATACTAAAACCGGTAGAAATATCAATCAACCCAATGATAGCAAGTTTTGCAATGGTACTAAGTAGCATAACAGTAATATTAAACACACTAAGACTAAAAAAGTTGGAGGTATAAAATTTGATTTGGAATCCATGGCATGGATGCCATAAAAAAAGTGCAGGCTGTCTTAATTGTTATATGTTTAGGAGAGACAGCATGTATGATTTAGACAGTGAAAAAATAAATAAAACTAAAGACTTTAATTTAGCAATAAAAAAGCAAAGAGATGGAACAAACTATATAAAATCAGGAGAAACTGTATATACATGCATGACTTCAGACTTTTTCTTAGAAGAAGCGGACGAATGGAGAAAAGAAATATGGAGCATGATAAAACAAAGACAGGACTTGAATTTTTATATAATTACGAAAAGAATAGAACGATTTGAAAAATGTATACCAGAAGATTGGGGAGAAGGCTACGAAAATGTAACAATTTGCGCAACATGTGAAAATCAAGCAATGGCAGATGAAAGACTGCCATTGCTATTAAAATTGCCCATAAAACATAGAGAAATAATCCATGAACCAATGTTAGGAAAAATAAATATAGAAAAATACCTAGAAAGCAAAAAAATAGAAAGTGTAACTTGTGGAGGAGAATCAGGACCACAAGCCAGAGAATGCCATTATGAGTGGATATTGGATATAAGAGAGCAATGCAGAAGAAATGATGTACCATTTTACTTTAAACAAACAGGAGCTAACTTTGTAAAAGAAGGAAAGCGATACAACATTCCAAGAAGTGAGCAAATGAAACAGGCACAAAAAGCAAATATAAATATAGATATAAGAAATAGTTAAATAAATTATTAAATGCCTGTTTAACATGAAAAAACGGGCATTAAGTTGTAAAAAACTAGAAATTAATAAAATTTTGTTTAACATATTGACTTTTGGTGAATATAATAGTATAATAAAGGATGTTAGATATCGCGGGGTGG
>CANQXO010000003.1 GCA_947627825.1 uncultured Clostridia bacterium | reverse complement strand
CTTAATGTATTTGCTTCATTATTTCCAATTTCATCACCATTCTGTATGCCTTTTAGAATTATGATGGGATTAGCAAGTGGAAAAGATGTAGCAATATCTATTGCAATTTTAATAGTTTCAATATTAGTTATAGCTAAAGTAGCAATAAAGATATATTCAAATGCAATATTAAATTATGGTACAAAAATAAGTTTTAAAGATATAATAAATATGTATAAAGATAAACAAAATTAGTATTTCAAGAAAAAGTTACAATTTATAAAAGCAGGTGATATTTACAATCACTTGCTTTTTTGTTATTATTTTAAAAGAAAAATAATAAAATTTTCAATAAATTTTCAATGTTTAAGTAATATAATGCTAAAGAAAGGAGGTAAAAAATGAAAAATAAAATATTACCATTTGTTATTGGTGTTTTAGTAGGAGCAATTATTACAACTTTAGGATTTTTAATTTATGAAAAAACAAACACTAATAATATGATGCAAAGCAGAGAAAGAGCAGGAGAAATGATGTATCGTGGAGATGGAGAAAATCCACCAGATAGACCTGATGGAGAAGAAGGAATGAAACCTAGCAGACAAAAAAATAGTAATAGTACATCAGATAGTATATAAATTGTGCTAATTGTAGTGAAATTATAATTTGAAAAAGGAAAAGGTATTTTGGCGTAATAAAATAAAGTGCAATTTTTATAAATAAAGTGCAAAAATTGCACTTTATTTATTGATTTTATGCGAAACAACTGTTATAATATATATGGGAGGTATTTCTAGTGAAAAAGAAAGAAAATTGGAATTTAGAATTATCAGAGTATATTAAACAAGGTGAACCAAACAAAGTAGAGAAAACTAAAACTTGGGAAATGGCTATTGGTTTGCAAGATGTTGATAGGTTAAAACCTTCAAAATACTTAATAGAAACTGCCAAAGAACATATTGAAGGAAATATAGATATTAAAGAAGTAAAAGAAAGAATAGATGAATATTATGAAGTTCAAAGTAGTAGAAAAAGTTTCGAAAAAGAAAATGAAGAAGCAGATAAAGTTTCGGTAAGAATAACAGAAATATTAAGTGAAAAGGCATTTAATTTTTCACCAACTGAATTATTAAATATTCACAAAAAATTATTTAAAGATATATTTAATGATGCAGGTATCTATAGAGATTATAACTTTACTAAAAAAGAATGGGTATTAAATGGAGATACAGTAATATATGCACCATTTGAAACAATAAAAGAAACTTTAGAATATGATTTTAATCAAGAAAAAAACTTTTCATATAAAGATTTAAGTTTAGATGAATCTATAAAACATATATGCAAGTTTACATCAAATATTTGGCAGATACACCCATTTTGTGAGGGAAATACAAGAACTATCGCAGTTTTTATAATAAAGTATTTGAGAACTTTTGGATTTAGCATAAATGATGAAGTTTTCGCTGAAAATTCATGGTATTTTAGAAATTCATTAGTAAGAGCTAACTATAATAATTTTGAAAAAAATGTGTTTGAGGATAGTTCATTTTTAGAAAAATTCTTTTTTAATTTATTAACGGATGCAAAATATGAATTAAAAAATAGATATACACATATAGATAATATTCAAAGTGTAAATACTAATAGTTTAAAATGCAAAAATTGCACTTTAGAAGAACAAGCAATTATAAATATATTGAAAACTAATCCGACAATAACTCAGGAAAACATAGCAATTCAGATAAATAAATCTTTAAGAACTGTAAAAACATATATGTCAGAGATGCAAAATAAAGGATTAATAGAAAGAAAAAATAGTAAAAAAACTGGAGAATGGACTGTAAAATAGTTGATTTTTATGTTATGAGCACTCAAATAAATATGACTAAGTAAAAATCAATAAAATATTGATTTTTTGCACAATATATAGTATAATAAAATATGTGTAAAAATAGGCTTAAAAAGCGGAGGAAATTTTAATGAAAATAATAAAAAAATTAAAAGCAACACTAATGATTTTATTTATTACAACACTAGCATTTGCAAGTTTAAGCTACGCAACTACAGATTCAACAGGAAAAATGTTAGGACTATATGATGCTTTAGGCTCAGCAAATACAGGAAATGGTAGACCAACAGGTTTTTATACTACAGGCCGTGAAAAAGGAAATCCTATGCCTGTTATAAAAATAATTGAGTATAATAGTGAAGGAACTGCAGCAGACTCAAGCAAAGCAACACAAACTATATACTGTTTAAAAGATGGTAGAGGATTTGGTTCACCAGGTTCTTCAGGAAAGATAGTAAAATATAACGAATATTTTGATTTAAAAAATCCAAGTAGTATAACACCAGAAGCATACAGAAGTGCACTTCCAGAAGGTCAAAATTATAACAAATTAATTTGGCTTTTAGATAACATTTGTATACCTGAAAATGAAGCTTCTGTAAATAAACTATTAAAAGCAGCAGGAGCAGAAGACATAAGAGATTATATAACTAAGGAAGATGAACTTAAAGATGTTTTAGAAGTTATACAACAAACTGCAATTTGGTATATTACTAATGCAAATGACGATTATAAGCCAACACAAAGTTTAACTATTAATTATTCAAAAGATAATGGAGGAAGTTCAGAAAATTTAGAAGATAAATATGGATTGGATTTAGGAAATAATCCTTTAGAAAACATTTACAACTACTTAATAGAAGGAGCAGAAGAACATGCAACTTACAGCTTTGCACCTAACACATCAAGTTCTTCAAATCCAATTAATTTGGAAACTTCAAGAGCAACAACAAAAATAGTAAATGGCAAATTTTTAATAGGGCCATATAAATTAACAATAAATAATAACAATTACACAAATTTCAGTGCAAAAGTATTTAATGGAACCGCAGAAATAGGAAATGTAGATGTAGTAAATGAAAGTCAATCAGCATACCAAGGTGATAATACTCAAAGCAAAATTTTAGACAGCCAAGGTAAAGATTTTTATATTTCACTTCCAACAACTACATCAGCTACTCAAATTAAAGTACAAGTTACAGCACAAACAGAAGTAACAAACTTAGAATATTGGTCAACACCGGTAAACCAAGTACAAACTTCACAGCCAGTAGTAATAGTAAAGAAAGAAAATAAAAATATAAATTTTGAAGATTCAAAAAGTATAGAAAAACCAAAATTTGACTTAGCTTTAAGAAAATTTATAGAACAAATTGATGGAAAAAAAGTAACTCCATCAAGAGAACCTGAAATAACTCAAGAAAGTTTATTAGCTTTAGCATCAGGAAGCTCATCAGCTTTAGATAATGGAACAACAGCAAGAAAAACACACATTAAAAATGCTTTACCAGTAAAAAATGGAAGCAGAATTATTTATACAATTAGAATATACAATGAGGGCGAAATAGATGGATATGCAGAAGAAATAACTGACTATTTACCAGAAGGCTTAAAACTTGTACCAGCAGAGCAAAGTAGTATTAATGCAATGTACAGATGGACAGAAGATAATGGAAATAGCAGAATAATTAAAACAACATATCTATCACAACAAAATAATGCAAATGATAATTTATTACATGCATTTAATAAAAGCCCTGTAAATGGACAATACACAATATCTTATAAAGATGTTCAAGTTGAGTGTGAAGTTACAGCTTCAACACAATCAACAGATACACATTTAAAAAATGTTGCAGAAATTACTAAGGATTCAAATAGTGCAAATATCACAGATAGAGACTCTGTAACAAACGATTTACAAGATGGTCAAAAGAATAATTATGCACCAGGAACATCTACACAAGGTAAAGGATATCAAGATGATGACGACTATGAAGATTTAGTTTTATTAGGAAAATATTTTGACTTAGCATTAAGAAAATATATTACAGCAGTAAATGGTACAGAATTAAAAACTGGAGATACATTTGATAGAGAACCAGTTGTTGATGTAAATCCACTTTTAAATGGAAACACAACAGCAAGCTACAAGCATACTAAAGTACCAGTAAGCGTTTCAGTAGGAGATGTAGTAACATATACAATTAGAATTTATAATGAAGGTCAAGTAGATGGATATGCTGATGAAATAGTTGACCATTTGCCACCAGAATTAGAATTTTTACCAGATGACGAACTAAACCAAAAATATTTATGGACAATAGATAGTTCAGACAGAACACAAAGAACAATTAGAACAGCTTATTTATCAAAAAATCGTGATGAAGACAATATAATAGCAGGATTTAAACAAGAAGGAACAACACTTGATTATAAAGAAATACAAATAAGATGTAAAGTTTCAATGTCAGCACCTTCACTAAAAAAACTTACTAATATAGCGGAAATTACTGCAAGTAGTAATGAGTTTGATTTAACAGATAGAGATAATGAAAAGAATGCTACATTACCTCAAGATGCTAACTTACCAGATTATAAAGGTAATGACGACAATCAAGATGACTTATCATCGAAAGATTATTTCTATAAAGGACAAGAAGATGATGACGATTTTGAAAAAGTAATTCTTGAAAAATTCGACTTAGCATTAAGAAAATTTATAACAGGTGTAAATGATGAAACAATTACATCAAGAATACCTCAAGTAGATACATCAAAATATGGAACAGTAGTAGATGGAAAAGAAATTACTGATATGGAATATAATCATACAAAAGAGCCTGTAAGAGTTGCAAATAACGATATAGTTATTTATACAATAAGAGTTTACAACGAAGGCACAAAATCAGGATATGCATCTGAAATTAAAGATGATATTCCAGATGGATTAGAATTCATACCAGATCATGAAATAAATACAAAATATAAATGGGTATTATATGATGAAAATGGTGAAATTACTACAGATGCTCAAAATGCAGTTTCAATGAAAACAGATTATTTATCAAAACAAAATGAATCAGAAGATGGTGAATATTTACTAAAAGCTTATGACAGAGAAACAATGAGTACTCCAGACTACAGAGATGTTCAAATTGCATTCTTAGTAACTGAACCTAATACATCTGATAGAATATTGACAAACCATGCTGAAATAAGCGAAGATACAGACGAAGATGGTAACCCAGTTGACGATATCGATTCTACACCAGATGAGTGGATTGATGAAGATGATGACCAAGATGTAGAGCATGTATATGTAAAATATTTTGACTTAGCATTAAGAAAATGGGTTAGCCAAGTAATTTTAATTGAAGATGGTGTTCAAAAAGAAATGGACACAGGACATTATGCAGAACAAGACCCAGAGCCAGCTGTTAAAGTAGAGTTAAACAAAAAGAGAATAGAAAACACAATAGTGAAATTCAGATATCAAATTAGAATTACTAACGAAGGTGAAATAGAAGGATATGCAACAGAAATATCAGACTATATACCAGAGGGCTTAAGATTTAACCAAGCTGACAATCCAAAGTGGAAAGAAGTAAACGGAAAAATAGTAACTGACCAATTAAAAGATACTTTATTACAACCAGGTGAATCAGCAACTGTAGAAGTAGTACTAACATGGATTAATAGTGAAGACAACTTAGATTTAAAAACCAATGTTGCAGAAATAAGCGAAGATGACAACCCTCATGGAGCAGATGATATAGACTCAATACCAAATAACAAAAAGAAAGGTGAAGACGACATTGATGATGCACCAGTTATCTTAACAGTAGTTACAGGTCTAGAACCTACACATATAGCAATCATTGCCGGAACAATATTGATAGTTGGAGCAGGAGCATTCATCATTAAGAAATTTGTTATATAACTAATAAATTAAGCAAATATAACCAATACTTTTAAGTTAAATAGCAGGTAAATTTAATTTATATAACTGATATTTTAATAAATTAATAAATAAAATTATTAAAAAGGTAAAAAATAGATATGTAATAAAATGCATATCTATTTTTTTCAAATTGTTTACTTTGAAAAAATGGTATGCTATAATTCAATAGAATAATGAAATACTATAATGCTTTTTACAAAGAACAAAAGGGAGAATGGATAAAATGAATCAAATATTATCTATTAATAATGAACAAAATAAGAAAAAAAGAAACAATATAAAAAATGAGGAAAAAGTAAAAAGAGAGCCAAGTTTAAATTCAATAAAAAGAGCGAATACAGCAAGCAATAAAGCAGATTTAAGTAAAGTTGTAAGGATTTTCTGTATACTTATAATTCTTTTTGGAATAGTTTTAATAGGACAATCAACTTATGCTTTAATTTCTAACAGAGAAAAGCAGAAAGACGAAGTAACTGTTTCAGAAGAACAAATGGGCAAAGAAACTAAAATAACAGTTGAAACTAATTATCCAATTGAATCATTTTCATTTAGATGGAATGATGGAGAATGGTCAACAGTTCCTGGAGATGGAACAGTTCTGTTTGAAACAATTATACAAATTCCAAATGGTAATAATATTTTAAATATGACAGTAACTGATTATTATGGAACAGAACATAAATTGCACAATAAACAATACATTTATGAAAGTTCTGATATAACAAAACCTGTAATTGATGTTAGACCGAACGGACCAAAAATCAGTATAACTGCAACCGACGATATAGAAATGGCATATATAACATATAGTTGGAATGGAGAAGAAGCAACAAGAGTTGATGCAAATAAAAACGATAAATTGAAAATTCAAGTTGATGCAGATGTACCAGAAGGACAAAATAAATTGACAGTTGTAGCAGCTGATAAAGAAGGAAATAGAGAAACAACAACAGAAAGTATAGTTGGAGATATAAAGCCTACATTTACAGCATCATTGGATGGACAAAACTTAATAATATCAGCTTCTGATGACCAAGGACTTAGCAAAATTTCAGTTACTGTAGATGACCAAACTATAGAACAAACACTAAATCAAAAAGAAGTTACTGCATCATTACCACTTACACCAGGAAATCATGTAATAACTATATCTGTAACCAATATCAATAATCTTACTGCAACAGAATCATATAGAATTTAATCTTTAGGGAGAAGAAAAATATGAAATTAATTTATGTAGTAGATAAAGAAAATAATTTAAAAGACAAACTGGAAAAAGCTTTTAAACAAGAAAAAGGAACAAAAATTAGAAAGATTACGCCAGAACAATTTGACGAATCATTGAAAAATATTCCAGACCTACTAGTTATAAACGAAGATAACCTAGAAGGAGATATATTAAAATATTGCAAAATGGTAAGAGATGATGAAGATAATTCAATTACACCAATAATTGTAGTATCTTCAAACAAAGAAACTAGCCATATAGTAAGCGTTTTAAAAAGTGAAGTAGAGATGTACCTGGAACAACCAGTTGAAAAAGATATACTTTACTATAATATAAAAAATATTTTAAGATTATTAAATTCAAATAGAATGGTAAGCCCATTAACTGGGCTTCCTGGCAATGTGCAAATTCAAGCTGAAATGAAAAAAAGGCTATCAAACAAAAGTGAATTTGCAATGCTATATCTAGATTTGGACAATTTCAAAGCCTACAATGATATTTATGGATTTAGCAATGGAGATGAAATAATTAAATTTACAGCTAAAATAATACAGCAAAATGTTTTTAAAAGTGGAAATGAAAAAAATTTTGTAGGACATATTGGAGGAGATGACTTTATTGCAATTGTAGAAGGAGATGACTTCGAAAAAATAGCACAAAATATAATTGCAGAATTCGACCTAGGATTAAATAAATATTATAACAAAGAAGATATAGAAAAAGGTTATTTAGAAGTTGAAAATAGAAAAGGAATAATGGAACAGTATCCATTAACTAGCATATCGATAGGAATAGTAGATGTTGCAAAGGGTAGATTTAAGAATACTCTAGAGATAGGCGAAGTTGGAGCAGCAGTAAAACATTTGGCAAAAACGATATATGGAAGCACTTATGTAATAGATAGAAGAAAAGAAAGAAATAAACAGTTTGATAAAGCAGAGAGCAAAAAAATAGAACGATAAATAAAAAGTATATAAAAGAAAAAAGAACGAAAATAAAGAATAGATAAAAATAACTAGAACGATAAATAAAAATTTTTTAAAGAAAATGCAAAAAAATTTAATAAAAGTATTGCATTTTCTTTTTTGTTGTATTAAAATTTATGTGAAAGTGGTACAAAGTGGTGAATAGTGGTAGGAGGTGAACAAAGTTGTTAATAGGTGAGTATGAACATTCTCTTGATACTAAAGGCAGACTAATTATGCCAGCAAAAATAAGAGAAGATATTGGGGATAAATTCATAATCACTAAAGGATTAGACGGTTGTTTATTCGGATTTTCACAAAATGAATGGAACAACTTCGAAGAAAAACTAAAGACACTACCATTAACAAACAAAAATGCCAGAGACTTTGTAAGATTTTTCTTATCAGGAGCAATAGAGTGTGAAATAGACAAGCAAGGAAGGTTTTTAATATCTGGAAATCTAAGAGAATACGCAGGACTAGAAAAAGAAATTATGATAACAGGTGTTGGAACACGAATTGAAATATGGGATAAAGAAAAATGGAAAAAATACAACAGTGAAGAAAATCTTTCAGCAGACCAAATTGCTGAAAACATGGCAAATCTAGGAATGCTAGGTATATAAGCTTAATATAAAAGTTAAAATATAAGCTAAAAACTAGCGTATCACAAGTTAGTATATAATCTTGCAAAAGTTTATATAAATTTTACAAAAGAAAAAACTTTACAACTGTAAAGACTTTAGGAAACAAAAGAACAATTTTAAATACTGCAATTTTCACAAAGGATAAAACCTTAATAAACAAAAGATGAAAACTATTTTATATAGTTAAAAGCCCCAAAAATGGCTATTTACAAAAGAACAAATGAGCAAACTAAAGAAATAAATTAAAAACTAAAGACTAAACTAGTGTTGGCATATATTTATATATGCCAACTATAGCATTTTATAAAAAATGTAAGAGGGGTGTAAATTTGGAATTTAAACATATTCCGGTATTATTAAATGAATGTATCGAAGGACTTAACATAAACCCAGATGGAATTTATGTTGATGGTACCATTGGAGGAGCAGGACATAGCAAAAAAATAATTGAAAAACTGTCAGATAAAGGACTCCTAATTGGTATAGACAGAGATGAAGAAGCATTAAAGGCAGCAGAAGAAAATTTAAAGCCTTATAAAAATTATAAATTAGTACATGATAACCACGATAATATTAAAGAAATCTTGCAAAATCTAAATATAGAAAAAGTTGATGGAATATTACTAGACTTGGGAGTATCATCATATCAACTTGACGAAAAAGAAAGAGGATTTAGTTATAACAGTGATAATGTATTAGACATGAGAATGGATAAATCTCAAACTAAATCTGCACTAGATGTTGTAAACAAATATAGCGAAGAAGACTTAGCAAAGATAATCTTTGAATACGGAGAAGAACGATTTTCTAAATCAATTGCTAAAAATATTTGCATAGCAAGGAAAACAAAGCAAATTACAACAACAAAAGAATTAGCAGATATAATTGAAAAATCAAAGCCTTATTCAAAAGATGGACATCCAGCAAAAAGAACATTTCAAGCAATAAGAATAGAAGTCAATGATGAAATAAAGCCTTTATATGATACAGTAATAAAATCAATAGAGTGCTTAAAAGAAAATGGAAGGCTATGTATAATAACATTTCATTCTTTGGAAGATAGAGCAGTAAAAGAAGCCTATATAGAGGCACAAGGAAAATGCACTTGCCCAAAAGATTTACCATATTGTATATGTAATTATAAATCATTGGGAAAAATAATAACAAAAAAGCCGATAGAAGCAAGTGCTTCAGAATTGAAAAATAATTCAAGGGCCAAAAGTGCAAAATTAAGAATTTTTGAAAGAATGGAAAAAACAAAATCAAATAAATAAAAGATTTAATAAATAGACCAAATAAATCAAAGAATAAAGTTAAAGTTAGAACTAAAATAAGCAAAAGAATAAAATAAAAAACTAGTAGATTAGTAGAAAATTTCAAAAGAAAAGAGGTGATAATTTG
This sequence comes from uncultured Clostridia bacterium, assembly GCA_947627825.1. The sequence goes on along the minus strand of CANQXO010000003.1, from coordinate 30,731 downwards.
TGATTAATTACTATGAATACGAAACTAGCCCTAGAAAAGAAGAACCAGAGTTTATTCCTAGACAAAAAAGAAGAACAGACAACACCATAAGAAATAAAGAAGAATTAAAAAGAAAAGCTAGAAAAATCGAATTAATGCAATCAAGAAGAAATGTAAAACATATAATTGAAATAGGACTTGTATTTATAGTTTTATTAACCATAAGTTATAGATATGCCTTAATAAACTCAAGATTTTCTGAAAAAGAAAGTTTAAAAGCAACTCTTTTAGCATTACAAAAGCAAAATGCTCAATTAAGAGTAAACATTGAGCAAGGAATGAACATAAACAATATAGAGCAAGCAGCAAAAGAAAAGTTAGGAATGCAAAAATTAGATAATAATCAAAAAGTATATATAAATTTAGAAACAAAAGATTTTGTAGAATCAACACCTAAAGGTACAACTAATGAAGTAAGCGAAAGTTGGTGGCAAAAATTCTTAAAGACACTTAGAGGAGAATAAATTGTTGAATATTTAAATAAAGCTAGAGATACATTTCTCTGGCTTTTTTGTTTTTCAATCGTAATAAAACTTTTGCAAAAGAATAAAATTGAACAATAAGATGATTTATATGAGAAATGATATTTGCATAAAGATTTTTAATTTTATATAAAGGGGCAAAAGTTATGATAGGAAAGAAATCTGTAAAAAAGAGAATGCGCAACTCCATGATATTAACAATATTGATAATCAGTTTATTAATTGTAAGAGTAGGATATTTGCAGTTTGTACAAGGAAATGATTTGCAAAAAAGAGCATATATACAGCAAACATCAGACAGAAGTATCAACCCAAAAAGAGGAACAATTTATGATGCAACAGGAAAAATAGAGCTAGCTGTAAGTAGCACAGTAGAAACAATAACTGTTAATCCAACAACAATTAAAGACAAAGAAAAGGTGGCACAAAAATTATCTGAATTATTTGAACTTGACTATGAGCAAACATTAAAAAAAGTAAGTAAAAGGTCTTCAATAGAAACTATAGCTAAAAAAGTTGAAAAGGAAAAATCAAATGAATTAAGAAGGTGGCTTGATGAAAACAACATTACAGAAGGAGTAAACATAGACGAAGATACCAAAAGATATTATCCATTTAATAATTTAGCATCTCAGATTATAGGATTTTGCGGAAGTGATAATCAAGGTTTAATAGGTATTGAAGCCAAATATGAAGAAATTTTGAAAGGAACAAAAGGTTCTATAAGTAAAATAACAGATGCAACCGGTAGTCAAATAGAGGACACAAGCGAAGAATATAATGCGCCTATAAATGGAGACGACTTAGTTTTGACAATAGATAGTACAATTCAAGGAATTGCAGAAAAGCACCTAAAAGAAGCTTGTATTGATAACAAATGCACAGACGGAGGGAATGTTATTATAATGAATCCGCAAACAGGAGAAATATTGGCTTTAGCAGGATATCCAGATTTTAACCTAAATGACCCTTTTGCGGTAGATGAAACTTTACCAAAAGAAGAACAATCAAAGCAAATGCAGGCATTATGGAGAAACAAAGCAATATCAGATACATATGAGCCTGGCTCTACTTTTAAATTGGTAACAGCATCAGGTGCATTGCAAGAGGGAATAACAACCACAGACAAAGCTGGAGAATTTTGCTGTGTTGGTTATATAGAAGTTGCCGGAGTAAAAATGAAATGTTGGAGGTATTATAGACCGCATGGAAGTGAAAGCTTAAGACAAGCGTTAATGAATTCATGTAACCCAGTATTTATAGGGCTTGGACAAAAACTAGGAGTAAAAAAATATTATAGCTATTTAAGAAAATTTGGATTTTTCAATACAACAGGAATAGATTTGCCAGGTGAAGCGGGTTCAATATTTTTAAAAGAGGAAAAGGTAGGACCTGTAGAATTAGGAACAATAGCGTTTGGTCAGAGATTTGAGATAACTCCTATACAAATGGCAACAATGCTTTCAACTATTGCAAATAAAGGTGTATATATTAAACCTCATGTTGTAAAAGAAATAATTAGTAGTCACGAAAAAGATGAAAACGGAAATCCAAAAGTAACAGTAATAGAAGCACAAACTGGTGAACAAGTAATATCTGAAGAAACTTCTAAAAATGTATTAAGTATGATGCAAACTGTTGTTGCAGAAGGAACTGGAAAAAATGCAAAAGTAGAAGGATTTAATATAGGAGGAAAAACGGGTACATCAGAAGATGGAGTAAACACAGGAAAATATGTAACTTCTTTTATTGGAGTAGCTCCAATAGAAAATCCGCAAATGGTATTACTGGTAACTTTATATAATCCGACAGGAGAAGGAGGGCACCAAGGAGGTGGTGTTGCAGCACCAGTTGCAGGAAACATTTTTAAAGAAGTATTGGAGTATTTGGACATTCCAAAAAATGAGGAAAACAATGAAGAGATATAAAATGTAATAATAATGACATAAACTTGTTATGTTTTTTTAAAATTAATATAATATAATAAAAGAACGAGAATTGTACAAAATATTATATAAAAAAGAAATTTGTATGGAGGAAATACAGATGAAAACAAAAAATTTAAGAACATTAAACAAGTTTTTAGCCAAAATAATCTTTATACTTGTATTTATAATCTTTTTATATGTATCCAAATTTTTACAATTTCCAATATCTATAGCAGCAAAGGAAACGACTGAAATTCACATTTCATCTAGTGGTACAGATTCTGGTGATGGTTCGGATAAAAATCCTTATGCAACACTTGGGAAAGCAATTGAAGTTGCAGAAGATAATACGATAATTTATCTAGATACAGATATCTTTATGGGAGTTGATAACAAAATAACTAAAAACATAACAATAAAGTCTAATGGAGATGCACTACATACTTTAAAACGAGAACAAAATGCAGAAGGCTACTGTTTATTAATTCAAGAAGGTGGAACATTAACTCTAGAAAATATTATAATAGATGGAGACGCACAAACAAATAGTTGGTTTCCAGTCATTGGAGTAGAAAACAGCACACTTAATATAGAAAATAATGCAATAGTTCAAAATAATAATAGTCATGGTAAAGGTGCTATTTCTCTAATCAATTCCACCTTTAATATGAAGGATGGAGAAATTAAAAATAGTGTTTCATCAATGAACGGTGGAGCAGTATATGCAAATAATTCAAAAATAAATATTTCTGGTAATGCATCAATAAAAAACAATAAAGTAACAGCCGAATCAGCTAAATGGCCATTAAATAATGAAGAAAAAAATGGTGCTCATGGAGGAGCTTTTTACATTGAAGGAAAAAGTATATTAAATATTGCTGATAATACTGAAATTTCTGATAATACTGCTGTCCTATATGGTGGAGGAATTTTTTCTTGGGATAGTACAATTATTATGAATGGTGGAAAAATTTCTAACAATCACGCTTTAAAAGGAGCAGGTATATATTGTGAAGGTGGCTCTAATTTTAATTTTTCTAATGGTGAAATTTCTCAAAACCAAGCAAAAGCTAATAGTACACTTCCTGATTATAATGAAAATATTGGAGGTAAAGGCGGAGGAATTATGGCCGTTGGTTCAAATATTTCTATGTCAAATTCAGCTAATATTCTCAACAATGAAGCCGAAACAGAGGGAGGAGGAATTAACCTTAATCAATCTACTTTCAATATGAATGGTGGTAAAATTGACCAAAATATTGCTAGCATAAATGGCGGAGGACTTATTTTAGATAATCAATCATCAGCAACAATTTCATCAGGATATATTACAAACAATGTATGCGATTTAACAAAATTTAGATTTGACTATATGGATGATTCTGATGTTGTTTTGGGTACTATGGAAACACTTGGAACAGGGTCAGAATTTGCAGGTGGAGGTATCTATTTACATTTTGGATGTTCATTAAATATTACAAATGTAATTATTTCGGATAATACAAATGACCAAACTGTTGGAATTGAGGCTTATCCTGATAAAACTGCTATTGGTTATTCAGGTAATGCAATTGCAATGTGCCCAACAGCAGATGTCAGAATTTATAAGAATAATGGTGGGGCTATATATAATAATGGAGATAATAACTCTTTTGACATTGTTGCAATACCAAATTCATACATAACTGATTACAATTTTAACCATCATATAGATGAAAAAACTACTACTAAATTTAATAATACAAATTATGCGTTAGGTGGTGGATTTTATGGATTGACAGATTTTTCAGGAGCACCTGTAAGTGAAGAAAATTATAATGTAGAATCAAGATTGGCTTTAAAGTCTCATTTAAGTGAAGAGAGCATAGAAAAGGCTAATGAAGAAGCTACCGTATTTATTACTGGTAATAAATCTAAAGGTATATTTGGAGCAGGTGGCATTGCTTGTAACGGTTTACTTACGATAGGTACAAATGACTATTTGACAGGAATATTAAAAGTAAGCAAACAAGTAGTTAATGATAATACTGATAAAGCTTTCACATTTACAGTAACTTTAAACAATACAAATATTGAAGGAACATATGGAGATATGCTGTTTGAAAAAGGTATAGCGACATTTACATTAAAAAATGGGGAAAATAAAGTCGCATCAAATTTACCAGCAAATATAGGTTATAAAGTTACAGAAACAAATAATGAAGGATATACTGTAACTTCTACAGGAGATACAGGAGAAATCTTACAAGAAGGTATTACTGAAGTTAATTTTGTAAATACTAAAATTATTAATAAAGTGAATGATGATACAACAGCTGATTCTAAACAATTACCACAAACTGGGGAAATAACTATTTGGATTAATGCGGTATTGATAATATTATTATTTAGTTTAACATATAGCTTTATCAAATGGAAAAAATATCAACATATTGAAAAATAAATTGTATAAATAAAAATTTATAATACTTCTTAAACAAGAAAAGCAATTAAAAAGAGGGGTAAGATTAGCATCTTACTCCTCTTATTTAGGTTATTGAATTTCATCATCATGGCCTGTAATGGCTTTTATAGCATAAAATAGAACTAAAAGTGCAATGATTGCAACAAAGCCATAAATTAGTGTCATAAAGCCATCAAACATTGCGGAAAGCATATTGTACGAATCATAGTGAGTTGAATTAGCATTTGCCAATGTTTCATCGAGATTTGCAATACTAATTTCATACTTATCAGCAACAAGCTTTATAGTATTTTCAACAGCGTATGCTACTGAGCTACTGTAATCATTATTATTATAAACGCTGCTTAAGTATTTATCGAGAATCTCATTGTGTTCAATGTTAGTTAAGTACTTTTGAACCTCCTGTCCAGTTTGAATTTCCATAATGAAGTCCGAACGAGAAAACAAAAGTAAAATGCAATTATCTTTGTTTTCTTGGCCAAAATCCATTTGTTCAAAAACATACTGCGAATATTCTTGAACAGATTTCTTTTGCAACGAATCAATAGCAAGTACCTCAAGAGTCACATCAGTGTTCTTGTTCAACTCCACCAACATGGGGTTGAGCAACTTCTCAGCTTCGTCGTCAATGATGTTATTAGAATCATAAAAATAAACACCACTACGAGTCTGCGGAATCGGAATCTGGCTCTCATAAGCAAATATAGTTTGAAACTTAGCTAGTAGTACAACTAAAATAACAACTAAAATAAGCAGAGAGAGCGCAATCAGTACAAAAATCGACCGTTTTTTAAGCATTCAAAATCAACCTTTCTCATTGGGTTATAACCCAAATTTTAAAATAATTTTAACGAAACATATTAATTATATCACAAAGGGAGACATAAATCAACTAAAAAGTATACATAAATTTGCTTTTATCATAAAAATATGTTATAATAATTTATGAAACTTGTTGTTTCATTTCGCTGGTACTTTTAGGCGAATATTTGCAATTTGTAAAATCAAAATAAAGGAGCTGTTGAAATGGAACTAGAAGGCATCAATAAACGGTGTGTGCAATTTGCCAAAGTCTTTTTCGCAATGGCGATGGTAGCAATCTTGGTATATTCCGGAATTGTCCTCGTAAATCGTCATATTGACGATATGCACAAAGAAGAAGAAGTCCTGTCAGAAATCAACGCTGACTTGGAAGAAGTAAGCACGATGCTTGAGGTCTCGCCAGGCTTTAGGGACTATCCAATATTTTCTGAAACCTTTGACACTGTTTCACAAGAGATTGAGAAAGTAAAAAAAGCTTTCGAAAATGCTGAAAATCTTTATGGAACTGGTCAACCGGGATTTGTAATTGACGATAACAGCAGACCATGGTATTATACAACTGTTAGTGCCGTCGATGAAATAAAGAAACTGTTGGATGAGGTCGAGATGGATAATCTGAATCAAAGGACCGAATTGGTCAATTCTTCTCTTGAAACGGATTATCAAATTATTGAATCAAAGTTAGCAAGGATTCAATCGCGCCTTTCAAATTTAAGAATTGTCGGACATGATGCTGAAAGTAAGAGATGTGAGGAACTGCAAGAAACTTACAACACTTGCTACAACACTTTTTACGAAAATTTGAAAATTGTAAAGGCAGAGGTAGAAAACTTGTACAATGAGTACAAGGTGCTTAAATCAGGCTATCAGGAAATGGATAGCAACATGGCACAAGCACTTTATAACATTGAACTTTGGGACGAATCAAAGGAAATTGACATTGAACTACTGAGGCAAATCGGTGAGGAACTGAAAGAAGAATCTTCACAAGATGAAGGTGAAGGATGATTCTGCTGGGATGACATACCTAAAAACAAATTGCAAATAAAAGAGGAAACTCATGCAAACTGTTGCATGAGTTCCTCTTTTTCTAACACCTATTTTATAGATAGGTCAAGTGAATGAAATATAGCTATTTTTGTAAATAAACATTTGAAATTAAAGAAATTTTATAGTAAAATAAGCGAGGGGCTTTATATGGATGATTTAATAAAAATAGAGGAATGCATCAAAACAAAATATGAAATTGATATACAAAAAATAGAAAAAAATAAACAATCAACTCAAGGAAATGTGTTTATTGTGTATACAAAAAACGAAAAATATGTTATAAAAAGATATACTAACTTAAAACACACAAAATCAATGATATCTTTACACAATAAGTTAATAAATTGTGGATTAGTCGTACCTAAAATAATAAAAAATAAGAATAAAGAAGACTATTGTATAATCAATACAAATGAGTACATTGTTGTATATTCATTTATATATGGAAAGCAAATCAGCCAACTGGAGCAAAAATTAGATAATGCTCAAATAACAGAAATGGCAAAAGAGTTATATAAATTGCATTCATCAACTTATGGCAAAAATCTATGCTATTTACCAGAATTGCCATTTGATATAAAATATAGTACGCAAAGAAAATCAGCCCTACACTTTGACTTGACAAAAGACAATATTTTTATTGAAAATAATCATATAAAATTTATAGACTTTGATGATGCCAAATATGGACCAGCGGTATGTGATGTAGCAATTATTATAGCATTATGTTTTGTTTCAAAGAAAACGGGAATAAATGAGGAAGCTATAAAAACTTTTATTAAAGAGTATTATGCAAATGAACCAGAAGCAAAAGATGAAATAAAATACATAAAAGAAATTGCTATAAAATGGATAGAATATACACTCATAGAAAATCAATTTGACTTATCAACAACAGAAAGTTTTGAAACAAAGAGAAAATTACTTATGAATGATAAAATAGAATAATGGAGAAAATAATGGAAGTATTGGAAAAAGAAAAGGCACTAAAAGTAATAACAAATAAGCAAAAAGACAGTAAAAAGCAGAAAAAAGAATTGGCACTCACGGTATTAAAAAGCAATATAATTTTCATAATAGGTGTATTGCTAATAACGATAAAAAGTATTTTATTAAATAGTATGATTCATCTAGAAATAAAAGGAGAAATGATATTATATTCATTTATAGTGGCACTCCTTTTAATGAGTCCAACAATAAATAAAAGAAATAAATTTGCATACATATATTTAAATATTGTATATGTCATAACAACCATAATAGTTTATGCAAATTACTTATATTTCAACTATTCTAGTAATTTCCTATCACTTTATCAAATACATAATTTGCAATATGGTAAAGAAATAGGAAGCGGAGTGCAAACATTAATAAATATAAAAAATATAGCAATATTTTGGATTGACAATGTTGCAGTTTTAATATTAAGCATCATAGCATATAAAAAAAGCAAAACTTTAACATACAAAAACATTAAAAACGAAACATACAAAAATACCATGAGTAAAACCATGCTAATAGTCTTATTTTTAGTAATTAATATTTGTGTCATAAACAACAAAATAGACCACATATATGAAGTTATGGACTTTAACAAATCTATGGCAGTAAAGCAAATATCAATATATTACTATCATTATGAAGATGCAAAAGAGTTCATAGAAAATCTATTTGTAAAAGAAGAATTTGATAACGAAAAACTAAAAGAGGCATATCAAAACAATATTGAAAACAAAACAAGCCAAACAGATTTCACAGGAATAGCAAAAGATAAAAATGTTATAATAGTTCAATTAGAAAGTCTAAACGAATATATAATAGGAAAGAAAGTAAACGGCAAAGAAGTTACACCAAATTTAAATAAATTTTTCGCAGAAAACATATACTGTAAAGATATGTTCAACCAAGGTTTGGGAACAACTGCAGACTCTGAATTTGAAATGGAAAATTCAATGTATCCATTAGAAAACGGATATGTATTTCAAAAATACTATAACAACAAGTGGCTTGACATATATACAACACTAAAAAATGAAGGATATTATACATCATTTATGCATCCTAATGTAAGTACATACTGGAACAGATCAGCGGTATATAACAACGGCTATAACATAGATGAGTATGATGATATAAATGCATTTCCTAATATTGAAAGAGCAGGGGAATTTTATTCAGACGAAGGATTTTTCGAAGAAGCGGTTAAAATAATGAATTCGTATGACAAGAAATTTTGTACAACCTTAGTCAGTGTAAGTAACCATATAGCATTTGAACTAACAGGAGTTTCGAACCTAGAAAACAAACTTACAATAACAGATGAAGATGTAAAAGATTATGAAGTATGGATATATAGAAATTATTTAAAAAGTTGTAATTTTGTTGACTATGCCTTTGGAAAGTTTATGGAGGAATTAGAAGAAACAGGGCTATTAGATAAAAGCATTTTAATAGTATATGGAGACCATGGGGCAGGAATAGCAGAATCATATCAGATGCAACAATTTTATGAAGAAAATAACCAAGAATATAATGAATTTGAAGATGTAACGAAAAACCTTCATGTACCATTTGGAATACGAATTCCGGGAGTAAATGAAAACTTTGAAATAAATAGAACTGTATCTAAAATTGACATCAAACCTACAATATTAGATTTACTGGGAATAGAAGACAATTTTTCACTAGGAGAAACAATCTTTTCAAATAAAGACTATTCATTTGTAAAAGGCTTAGGATACATAACCAGTAAGTATTACAATTTAAACGGCAAAATCTATGACAGAAACAATCATGAAGAAATAGAGGATAACGAAGAAACAAGAAAATTATTTGAAAAAATGCAAAATGAAATATATTTGTCAGACGCAATAATAAAAAATAATTTATTAAGAAAGTAAATCTTTAATCTTTTTTGCAACAACAACAAACTTACCATTTTCCGTGTGGTAAGCACAAGTAGATAGAGTCATAAGCTTCTCACCATACGATGCTGATATGCCAGTATCATATAGAGAAGCTTTTTTTGCATTTGAAACAAAATTGGTATAATCATCCGCAGTATTTGCATTTATAAAATAATAATATCTAAAAACACCTTGTTCATTTTTGTAATAAGTTCTAGAAGGAAAAACAGAAAAAATTTCAAATTCTTCATCAGAAGATTCAGTAGTAAAACGAACAATAGAGTGTTCATTGTAAAAAGCTTGATTTCGATAATTTAAAAGATTAGTAAACATCGAACCATCAATCATATTATGACCATACATAAGTAAATTGGTACTTTGAGGATTCCATGAATAATCTTTATCTAAAAAAATAGCGCCACCCAAAGAATAATCTTTTTTATAATTATGATTCATATAAAAATCATTATCATTGCCTTGCAAAACAGGGTAATTAATATTAGTACCTTCAATTTCAATCCAGCCAACAATATCACTATTTTCTTTTTGAAGTTCAGCAACCTTTAACGATCTTTCATTTTTAGAAGGAGCTACATCTTTAACATCTTGTTCATCAAAAGACTTTTCTTCAAGAGTCTGCTCATCAATATCTACTGAATTCAAAAGATTAGACTGAGCTTTAGAAATATGCATATCATAAAGAACTTTTACAATATAAAGTGATGAAATAAAAATTAAAACAGCAAAAAAAGAAGTAACAATTTTAATATATTTCTTTTTCATAAAATCAAACCTAAAAACCTTTCATATAAAATAAAGAAAATTGCCTACATCAATGCAAAACTATAATGTAGGCAATCTATAAACTAGTTATTTTCTTCTTAAAGCTACAATACCTGCAAGAGATATAGAAATAACAAATACAGCTAAACCAAGATGTGTTTCAACACCAGTTTTAGGAGTTGTATCTAACTCTGGCTTAGGTGCTTCTATAGCATTTAATTTAGCATAAACAGTAATGTCAGTATTTATTGCTTGAGAAAAATCAAAAGCTGTTTTAAATTCAGCATCTGTATAGAAACCTTCTAAAGTATAATTTTCAAAACCTAAAGAAGCAAGGGCAATTTGTGCTTCTAAATCTTCTTTAGAAATAGTTGAACCTTGAGGAACTGCATAAGGAACAGTTTTATCCATAATGTTAATTGTTATAGTAGCATTAGGAACATAAGGGTCACCATCAAATTTTAGACCAGGTTTTAAATTTTCATTGCTTTGGAAAATAATATTATTTTCAGCATCAGTAACAACTAATCTATTACCACTTACGAAAATTTTATTTTCAGAATCATCAGTATTGCTAATGTCAAAATCAGTTAAAGTATCATTTACAGCTAAGTAAATAACATTGTCTTCCTCTGTAGAAGAAAGAGAACCATTCATGATTAACTCAGGCTTAACACCCTCATCATAAACACCATTTCCCTTAGCAATTTCTATACCATTATTGTTAGGAGTACCGTTTTTATTTAAAACTAAATTTCTAACCTCAACAGTACCTGCATTAACTAATACAGCACCATAACCACAATCAGAAATAGTAACTCCATCTAAAGAAACATAGGCACCATTATATGATTGAACACCATATTTTTCAGCACCAATTAGCTTCATGTTCATCAAATGAACAATAGTACCTGTTTTTCCAGCTGTTATTAATGTTGCATTTGCACCATCATTACTCCAACCTTCAGCAGCTCTTGTAACAGTAAAACCGTTACCATTAATTGTTATATCCTTATCTGTAATGCTAACAGGTCTAGTCAAAACTATGTTAGCAGAAAAAGAAATAACATCACCAGCATTAGCATCATTAATGGCTTGTAAAAAATCAGCTTCATTGCTAACTGTTTTTACATCTGCACGAACAAAGTTAGGAGCTAAAACAGAAACTATTAATAAAGCTAAGGCAATTATTATTGATTTTTTAGCACTTTTCATAATAAAATATCCTTTCTATAAAATTTATAAATATGCTAGCATTTTCGAAAACAAATACATGTATTCGAAATTTAACATTTTTATAATTTTAGTATTTCCTTTAGAAATTTTATTATGCAAAAAACAAATTTTTTCGACAAATTGTGAAAAATTACAAAAAAAATGATTAATTAAGACATTATCATAAATGAATTATAAAAATGGTCAAGTGAAAAAATAAATGTAATTTTGAATTATAAAAATCGTCAAGTGAAAAAGTAAATGCAATTCTGAATTATAAAAATTTAACAAAATTAAAAAAAACGGTTGACAAAAACGACAAATTGGTATTATAATAAATAATGTCGTAACAAATATATTTAAATACGCAGAAATGTTAATTACGCAGATATGGCGGAACTTGCTGAGGCTGTTTGAACGAAGTGAATTACAGCGTCAGTATGTGGAGCTAGAGATGTTAATAATGCAGATATGGCGGAACTGGTAGACGCACAGGACTTAAAATCCTGCGGACTAATAATCCGTCCCGGTTCGATTCCGGGTATCTGCACCATAAGATGTATCTGTTCGAACTAATAGAACAGAAAAAAAATAAAAATATCATTCTAAAAAGGATGATATTTTTTTATTATATTCGTGTAGAATTCTAATAAAAAATGTGATATACTACATTATACTAAGAACTGTAAAGTTAAAAAATCTCATAAAACAATTGTTGGAGGTAAACAAAAATGAATTATCGGGTTATTGTTGTTAGCGAGGACAAGCTTACTGTTTTTTCATCTAGGCAGTAAGTAAAAAGCTCTGCCACTACTCTGCCATTACTCTGCCACTATTCAGTAATTTTATATTTTTTATTAGGGTCTTTTTCACTATTGCCAACTGACTCAATAGTTTTATTATCAATTAAATTTTTCAAAATTCTTCTAACAGTTCTATCTGGAATATTAGTTACTTCAATTATGTCTTTAGCGCCTATTAAAACATTTCTTTTGATACATTCAATTATTTTAATTTCATCTTACTGCTTTTGTAATTATGTCAAACAATATTCAAAAAAGAATATTATTGTGTTATAATGTAAAAAAATATCAATGGAATGAGGTTGATGATGAGAAGAAAAGAAAGAAGAAAAATAAAATCAATAGGTTCAATGATAACTTTTATAATATTTATGATACTGCTGATGTTTTTTCAAAAAGATTATAAAATTAATGTATATAACAACATAGGAAGCATCAACGAAATAAATAATAACAAAATAATCAATAGCGAAAATAAAAAAACAGATAATAATGAAACAAATAATAGCGAGGTTAATAATGAATCAAATAATTCTGGACTTGATAATATTCCAGAGTATGCAGGAAACATATATGTTGAGCTAAATAATAATATTCCTAATTTTACCGAGCAGGATTTTAATATACAAGAACCATATTATTCAGAATTAAATAATAATAGAGCTGGAATGGCGATGATAAAAACTAACTGGACAAAGGCAAATGAAGATAATAAAAAGGATGACTATACATCAATTAATCCGAGTGGATATATACAAAAAAAGTATGATAAAAGTTTAGTTAAAGGAGGATATCTATATCATAGGTCTCATATAATCGCGTGGAAACTTGGTGGGGTAGATACTGATGTTAGAAATTTACTAACAGGAACTCGTGATTTCAACGAAGAAGGAATGAAAAAATTTGAAGATATCGTTTATGAATATTTGAAAGATAATAAACAAAATAGTGTACTGTACAGGGCAACACCGTATTATGAAGGAGAAAATAAGCTAGCAAGCCGGAATAAAATTAGAAGCTTTATCAATTGAAGACAACGGTCAAGGAATTAAATTTAATGTATTTTGCTATAATGTACAACCAGGCATAGAAATTGATTATGCAACTGGAGAAAGCAAAGTAAATGAAGGAGGTTAATATATGGATTTAGACAATAAACTAATAAAACGGTTTAAAAGAAAACAAACTAATCAATGGATTTATAGATGAATTACAAAAATTTATTGGTAATAAAAACACAAAAGATGAAGAAAAAAATATTGATGACGAGTATAATTTATATGAAAAGAGACAAATCTTTTTGGACAATGTAAATGTAGAAACTGGAAACGAAATATTGTGGATTAGAGATGAGGACACAGTATGTATTTCAAAAGATAGGGATAATGGAACATATAACATAGATGAAGTGGACAATCTACCAAAAGATGCAAAAGTGCGGAAATATATATGAAATGCTTGATGGAGAATATGTTTTAAATGAAGAACTAATGGAAAAAGTAAATAACATTACTTTAGATACCAATGATTAAATGCAAGTTGAATTATTTTGGTATGGTAAATATATTTAAAATAAAAAAATTCCCCGAATGAATTAACCTTGTAACAGATTTTTTCATTTGGGGAATTTGTGAACACTTCCAAAATTAGATGTCCAGTAATTTCTTCAGTCCACACAAAAGGTTCTTTCTGGATTTCCATTCTTGATTCTCCTCGTCTCCATTAAATACTTTTTTACAGTAGTCAGGAGCGACAAGTAAAGAATAGACATTCATCGCACAGAGCTTTGCCATTTTTTCTCTGCTACTTGCCAAAGAATGCTCAACCCGCCAAATCATATCGGAGATGAAATACATACCTTCAACATCCTTGTACTTGCCACGGGTGTTTTTCAAGTATGCAATCTCAGAAGAATTGAGAGGATGATTGCTACCTTGACGACACAGAATGCGAATGAGCTCGTGGTCAGGAATACATGCTTCTGCGAGCGGCCTCACCTCACTGAACCAGACTTCGGAAAATGTTGACATTTTTTTAACCCCCTTATAATCATTCGGAGGTATACGCCTCCGAAAGTTAGTCTTTCATGGCGTATAAAAAATACCACGCATTTTATTATATCATAGCTTTATAGAAAAATCAAGTAAAATAATAAAATAAATAATAAAAATTAACAATTTTTAGCAACAAATATCAAAGAAGCAAGCACAAGTATTGTTAAGCCCTCATAAAATGGAATATGAAAATCTTAAAAATTAATTCTACTGGGCCAATGGTAGAATTTTTACAAAACTTATTACAAAAACTCGGTTTTTATCAAGGAAAGATAGACGGAGTTTTTGGAAACAATACTTACAATGCTGTATTGCATTTTCAAAGAAATTTTGGACTTGTGCCAGATGGTATAGTAGGGGAAAAAACATGGAAAATGTTAAGTCCATATATAAATGGTGGATTAAACTTTGTTGTGCCTACTAATATAAGTTATAGCTCATCCATTTTAGAAATTAACTTAAATACATTAAAAAAACTTTATCCATTTATTGAAGTTGGTTCAATAGGAAAAAGTGTTTTAGGAAAGCAAATACAATTTGTTAAAGTTGGAAAAGGGGAAAAGGAAGTTTTCTATTCAGCCTCTTATCATGCAAATGAATGGATTACATCAGTGGTAATGATGAAATTTTTATCTGACTTTTGCTATGCATATAAAAATAATTTAAATATTTTTAATGCTCCAGCAAGACAAATTTTTGAAACAACTTCTATTTACATTGTGCCTATGGTAAATCCTGATGGAGTAGATTTAGTTACAGGCGAAATAGTACCAAATTCAGAACTATATGCTTTTGCAAGCCAAATAGCAAGTAATTTTCCACAAGTACCTTTTACTTCTGGATGGAAAGCTAATATTAGAGGTGTGGACTTGAATCTACAATTCCCGGCTTTATGGGAAATGGCAAAAGAAATAAAATATTCACAAGGATATTATAGACCAGCACCAAGAGATTTTGTAGGGTACCGGTCCATTAACTGAGCCTGAATCATTGGCTGTATACAATTTTACAATAACTCATAATTTTCGTTTAGTTTTAGCTTATCACACTCAAGGAAAAGAAATTTACTGGCAATTCCAAAATTACAATCCCAAAAATTCATATAAAATAGGTTTACAATTAGCAAATGTTAGTGGATATACGCTTTCTAACACTCCTTATAATTCTAGTTTTGCAGGGTATAAAGATTGGTTTATTCAAGAATATAATAGACCTGGATATACTATAGAAGCAGGATATGGAGAAAATCCACTTCCTATTTCGCAATTTAATGAAATTTACAATAATAATATTGGAATACTAGTGCTGGGTGCGATGTTATAAATTAAAATTTTGTGCTATACTTTTCATGCTCGTCTAAAACATCAATAAATAGAGGACTATCAAAAAAGTCTGCAAGTTCTATGCCTAAACCTAAGCATAACCTACCTAAAGTAGATAGATTAATTGTATTGCCAGTACCATTCATAAAATTAGTGATGGTAGAATAGGGAACATGAGACCTTCTTGATAGTTCACGCAAATTAATATGACTTGATTTTGCAATATTAATAATTCTTTGTCTTATAGCAACTGAAAGGAACATTAAAGTTTACCTCTTTTCTGTAATTGATTTACCATAAGAATCAGCTGTCAAATTTTTAAATAAATTATCATCAAAGAAATCTTTTAAAGTAATTTTACTTCCTTCACAAATATGCAAAAGAGTAGTGAGTGTGATACTTGAGCACTTTCCATTAAGAAAACTGCTTATTGTTGAGTATGCAACTCCAGACCTTAAAGCTAGTTTATGAATAGTAATATGATTTGATGATGCAAGATTAATTATCCTTTGTTTTACTGCATTTGATAGTGTCATAGTAATACCTCGATTCTTAAAATTTTATGAAAGTATAACAAACTAGATTAAAAATCGTTGACGATAAACTATAACTTTATAGAATTCCCAAAAAAATAAAGAATAATCAAAAACAATAAAACATTTTTGGTGAAAATATTGAAAAAAAAGGATTAATATAGTAGAATGACCTTGTAAGCTACAAATAAGATTGAAAATTTTGTAGTTAATAGGAAATTAATTTATATAGGAATATTGTATGTTGAAAATTTTTATTTGTTTTATATTAGTAATTATTATTCTTTTTATAATTTTAATAACTATTTTAAAAAAGCACAAAATAAGTTTAGATGAATTTATTAATATTGCAATGGCTAAAAAGAATAAAGAAGAATTGAAAAAAAGGTTATTAAAAAATATAGAAAAACATCCAAATAGTTATTATTCTCATAAAATGCTAGCTCAATTATATGTTGAAAATGAAGAAAAAGAGAAAGCAGAAGGAGAATACATAAAAGCAATTAGTCTTAATCCTAAAGATTACGATTTATATTGTGAATTGGCACAAATACTCCATGAAAATAAAAAGGAAGAGTATAGTATTGAAGTGTTGCAAGATCTTTTAAATAAAAAGCCAGAGTATTGCAAAGCCAGTATTTTGCTAGGAAATATTTTATATGATAATGAAAGATTTAAGGAAGCGATACTTGTATACAATGAGGCTTTAAGATATTCACCAGCCGAATTTGAACTATATTATTGTTTGGGTATGACATACACAAGGCTTAATGATTTCAAAAACGCACAAGAATACTATCAAAAAGCAGCAAAAATTAACTCTTTTAAAGATATTTCAAATTTAAATCTTGGACAAATTTATTTAATTTTTAGAGAATATGATGAAGCTGAAAAATATTTTTATGAATGTATAAGTTCTGAAGATGAAAAAATAGAAGCTAATTCTTATTTGTATTTGGCAAAAATACAAATATTAAAAAAAGATATAAATAAAGCTGTTCAATATTTGAATTTGGCGATAGAAATTGACCCGAAAATAATTAAACAAATAGAAAATGACGATACTTTTGGAATTATATTAGGTAAAATAAAAACACAACCCACAAAAAATGTAAAAACAAAATTAAATGAAAAAGAAATAAAAATAATAGAACATTTGAGTAAAACATACAATGTTGTTGAAAATTTGGCTGATAACATGCAAATTGAAGGAAAAGAAAGAGAAAGATAAAAGAAAAAATTATAGTAAACTCATATTTTGTCGATTTAAGGACATAATATGAGTTATATTTTTACAGTAAAAAAATGATTTATATAACATTAAAATTACAAATATTACATTTTGTTTTCAATGAAGGCAAATCTATTGACTTTAATTTTAAAAAAGATAAAATAAAGTATATAAATGTTGAAACTGTGAAAAAATAACAGAAGAATGTATAAATATAAAAAACGATAGAAGAAAGAGGAAAAAATGCAAGAGTGTTTAGGTGTTAGTATAACAGACAAACTAATTAGATATGCAAAAGTGAAGAAAGACAACGATAACAATTTTAGTATTGAATCTTATGGTTTGAAATTTTATAACAATGTAATGGAAACACTTGACCAAATCATTAGAGAAACTAATAGTACAAATATTCCAATTAGTTGTGATATGTCAAATGAAAAATACTATTACTTTAATATATTTAATTTAACAAACAAAACATATCTAGAAAAAGCAATACAAACTGAGTTTGAATCTTTTTGTAATGAAAATCACTTGAATAGTAATGCCTATGATGGAAAGTATATATATACAAATAACATTGAAAAAGAAGACCAAAGTAAAATAATATATATCTATGATAGTCAAAATGATATACAAGAAAGGTTAAGCTTTTTTGGAAACAGAACAATAAATACCTTAGCACCTTTATCTACAAGTTTAGTTAATTTAGCACAAGCAGAAAGAAATAAAAATAGTATAATAATCAATATTGAAGAAAATACAACGATAACAACTATTGTAAATCAAGCGATATATAGTATAGACACAATAGAAGAAGGACTTAAAGAAGCAATAGATGCAATAAATGAAAAAGAAAATTCTTATTCAAAATCTTATGAAGTATTGCAAAACACTACAATATATACAATGGAAACAGATTACTCTTCAATAGAAGAAAATGAATATTTAAAGTATATTATGCCTTCTTTATTTAAAGTAGTTGGACAAATTCAAAGTTTGATAGCAGTTTATAAGAAAATAGACAATATTTATATAACTGGTATGGGAGCAGTAATAAATAACATTGACTTATACTTTAAAGAATACTTTAAAGATTCAAAAGTTGAAATTTTAAAACCATATTTTGTACAAACAGAATCTAATTCAAATGTAAATATAAAAGATTATATTGAAGTAAACTCAGCTATAGCTATGGCAATGCAAGGATTAGGTGCAGGAATACAAACTTTAAACTTTTTGAAAAGAGACTGGAAATCAGATCTTAAAGGGTTACTGCAAACCGACATAAAATTGTTTAAGGGAAAAAACAAAGACAAAACTCCTAAGCCAAAGAAAAAATTCAGCATAAACTTAGGTGGTGGCTTAAAAGGAAAATTTGATAAAGTTGAAACAATACTTCTAAGAAATATTGTTGCGGCAATAATGATATTAGTTATATATTCTATAGGTTCAATAGTTTTAGTTAGACAAATAGAAAGCAAAATAAGCGAATCGAATGATGTAGCAGGATATATTACACAACAGTTAAATTTAGCAAAACAAGATGACGAAAAAATATTGAGCAGAACTATAGATTATCAAAGATATATAGAAAATTTAAATGATATAAGTTCAAATATTAAAAACACTAGAAACAGAAAAAATCAAATAACAACTTTATTAAATAAAATTGTTTACAATATACCACAATTAGTTACAATAACATCAATAGACAATACAGCTATAGCGCAAAACGGAAATATAGAACAACATATATCAATACAAGTAAGATCAGGAACATATGAACAAATAGCATATTTTAAAGCAAAACTAAAAAATGCTAACATACTAGAAGATATAGTCTCAACAGAAGGACAAAAAAGTGGAGATTCAGTAATAGTTACAATAGAAGGAAATTTAAGATCATATTAGAAACGGAGGAAAACAATGAGAAAAGCATTACTAAGTGTATTATTAGTTTTATTAATAATATTAATTGCATTATTTATGAAAAATGGATTGCACATTGGATCATTTCGCATATTTGGTTTTAAAGATATAAACGAAAAAAACGCTGAATTAACAAACTCAATAGCAAATGCTAATACGCAAAGTAGTGACTATACAAATACTTTAACAAAAATAGACACAGATGTTGAAGGACTTATAGATGTAAAGAAAGATTACTTAGATGCAATTGCACAGAATACAGAGGATGATATAAGACGAGCTACACAAACAAAGACTTATATGATTGAATATTTGTGGAGTAGAGTTGGTAATCATGCTACCTCTCAAGGAATTAATCTAGTAATGAATTTGAGTAATTCAACAATAAACAGTCAAGATTACAGAAACTTAAACTTTACAGCAGATGGAGAGTATTTGGCAATATGTCAATTCATTTATGAACTAGAAAATGATGCAAACTTAGATTTTACAATAGATGATTTTCACATGACAAACTCAAGTGGAAATAATGTTCAAGCAAGATTTGTAGTAAAAGATGTAAAAATTCAACAAGAAAGTACAACGACGACAGACCAAACAACATACACAGTTGACTCAGATGCTTCACAAAGCGATTCTAATAATGTAGATAACGCTGATAATACAACAAGCACTGATAACACAGAAAATACAAGAAGTACAGAAGAAACAGACAATACAGAAAACACAAATGAAACTACAGAATAAAATACTTAAGCCTAAACTTGTTAAAACAAGTTAGAAAGGAACTAAGATGAAAATAGCAAAGACAATTTTTCGAGAAATATTCATTACCTTATTAGTTATTGTTGCAGTAGTATTAGTTTTAGGAATTATTTTTTACAAGTTCATGCCAACCAATAGAGTAATACCTGCAAAAGTGCAAGCATATGCTACACCGGAAAAGGTAATTCAAGAAATAGAAAATGGTGAACAAGAAAAACTTGAAGAAGAAGAGCATGTTTATGAAATAACAGACGCGGATTTAGCAAAATTTAAAAATGAAAACAGCTATACACCAGGGAAGGTAAATCCGTTTAAGGAATATGTTGGAGAAAGTGTTGGTAGCGAGGGTGGTGATGAACCTTCAACAACTACACCAACAGAACAGAATCCAGATACCACAGATAATTATTATACAGCAGCAGGAGTAGGCAGTGGTACAAAATAAATAAATTAGGTTATATTTATTATAATAAATATATATATATAACACAAATTTTACTAAGGAAGGAGAGAATAAAATGTTTAAGAAAGAAAAAGGTATAACATTAGTTGCGTTAGTTGTAACAATCATCATACTTTTGATTCTAGCAGGAGTTGCTTTATCTATTACTTTAGGAGATAATGGATTATTTAGAATGAGTCAAAATGCTGCAAACGCATATACTCATGCATCAGACCGCGAAGAATCTACATTAACTAGTATTGAAAGTGAAGTAAATGCTTTATTTCAAGAGTATATGAAAAAACCACAATAAAAAAATACCTATTATTCAGAATAATAGCACTAAATATGAGGTTACCTAAATATAATTCCTATTATTTAGGTAACCTTTATTAAAAATAAAAGGTTTATAGGCAAAACCTTAAAAACCTAAATTCATTTACATAAGGAAAATTCAATAAATGAATACATTAATTTATATAATAATCTTTATAATGGGAACACTTTTTGGAAGTTTTTTTACCCTTGCAACATACAGGTTACCATTACATAAAGATATTCTATATAAAAAATCATTTTGCCCAAATTGTAATCATAAATTGTCTTTTTTAGATTTATTCCCAGTACTAAGTTATATTTTTTTAAGAGGTAGATGCAGATATTGTAAATCTAAAATAAGCATAAGATATCCGCTTATAGAAATACTTACAGGAATTTCATTTGTAGTTCTTGCACTTGGTATTGGTTTAAATATAAATACAATTTTAACTTATAAGTCTATAGAATTTGCATTAGGAATACTATTTATAGTATTTTTATTTCTCGTATCTGGGATTGATATTGAACATGTAACAATTCATAAAGGAATACTGATATATGGTATGGTAATATCATTATTAAATATTATATATCAATATTTTATTACAACAAATTTCAACTCAATTAGGATAATAATTTATCTATTTATAATTGCTATTCTAACAATGTTAAATACGACTAGCTTAAAAAAGAACAAAAAAAATGATTATGTATATAGTACAGTTATATTATGTATAATAATAAATTTTTTTTGTTATGAAATTGCAAGTATTTTGACAATAATATTTGCTCTTTTAATAATAGCAATTAAAACTTTAATAAATAAAATTATAAATAAAGGGAAAAAATATAATAAGAGATTACCAATTGCATTTTATTTATGTATATCAAATGCAATAGTATGGGTTACTATATTTTTATCACAAATAGGTGGTTAAATGAAAAAAAAATTAGAGAAGGGTGTAACAGGAATTGATGTTGCTGGAGGATTAGTTATATTTTTAATTGCTACGACCGCTGTAATAAATATTTATTACCAAATATTCGTCAATACTATTGCAACAAAAGTACATCAAGTTGCAATTGGATGTATAGTAAAAATATTTGAAGAAATTGATCTTCTTTACTATGAACAAGTTACAGAAGCAAAAGTAAGTGAATTGATTGAAAAATATAAACTATCTGAATATTTTAATGAAGAAAAAAATAATAGTACAGTCAGATATTCGGTTGTAAATTATTCAGAAGAAACTGGAGTAGAACAAGATTTAATAAAAAAAATAAACATAACATTGTCATATCCGGTAGGAAACAGAACAGTAAATTACACTATAAATAAAATAAAAGTAAGAGAGTAAAAATATGAAAAAAGAAAAAGGAATAACGCTAATGGCGCTTATACTATACATCATAATGTTCTCTGCAACTCTGGCATTATTATCTACTTTATCATCATATATATTTGATAATCTAAATAAGATAAATGCAGATAGTGTAAGCTCTGAAGAATTTAATAAATTTAATGTGAATTTTGTAAAAGATGTAAAAGAAAGTAACATCGTAAGTATTTCAGTAGATGCACCTAATGTAAAAATTTCGTTTAGTAGTGGAGCAAATTACACATTTGTTCAAAAAGATAAAGCTATATATAAAAATAAAGAAAAAATTGCTCAAGATATATGTTCATTTGAAGCAAGAAAACTTGTTGACAATGGTAAAGATATAATTCAAGTAAAAATATCAGTAGGCAAAAATAGTGAAGATCCACAATATACTGATGAAATAAAATATGTTTTAAAATATTGGTAAACTTAAGATTAAAGTAGTACAAGAAAGGAGAGTATTATGCCACAGAACAGATCACCTTTAGGAATTGAGTTAGTAAAAAGGGGAATTGTTACGCAAGAAGATGTAAGAAGAGCAATAGAATATCAACAAGAGAATCCAAAAGAAAAAATAGGTGATATTCTATACAAGTTAAATGTAACAAGCCCAGAAAGGTTATTAAATGCAATAGGAGAAATATTACAGGAAAAAACTATAATGTTGACACCTAGCGATATAAAGCTAGCTGTTAGTAATTATATTTCCTTAGACACAGCAAGGGAAGATTTAGCAATACCCTTTGAAGTCGCAAATGGTGTTATAAAAGTATGTTTTGCAAATACTAGTGATAAAGGTCAAATGGAAGCAGTAAGGTTACTAATGCTAAATAAGGGATTAGTAATGGATTCTTATATAACTTTTAAAGATAATATCGAAAAAGTGTTATCTGAATTAAATAAAGTATCAACTGAAAAGATTGATACAGAAGCAAATACTGCAAGTATAGTAGATAATATTATAAAAGCTGGAATGAAACAAAGAGCCAGCGATATTCACATAGAGCCATTAGAACAATATATAAGAGTAAGGTATAGAATTGATGGTCTATTATTTGATGTTGCCCATATTGATAAAGATAGACAGGTTCAAATAATAGGAAGACTTAAATCTATATCAAACATGCACCAAGAAAAACAAGAACCTCAAGATGGAAGAATTATAATGTACCCAGATTATAATATTCGTTCATCATCACAAAAGAATATATATGGAGAAAAGTTTGTTCTAAGATTATTAAAGAAAAACACAAATATTAAGCAATTATTCGATTTAGGATATCCTAATGACCCTAAACTAATCAAAGAAGCTTTTGATAAAAGAAATAGTATAACCGTAATTGCAGCACCAACTGGAGAAGGTAAAACTACAACCCTTTATAGTGTAATAGATTTCTTAAATAAAGAAAGTGTTAATATTACTACAATAGAAGATCCAGTTGAAATTAGAATACCAGGTCTAAATCAGATAGAAATAGAAAACAAAACAACATTTGCAGGTTCTTTAAGAACAGTATTAAGACAAGATCCTAATATTATATTAGTTGGTGAGATTAGAGACCAAGAAACAGCTGAAATTGCAATGCAAGCTGGACAAACTGGACATTATGTTTTAACAACAATACACACACTTAATGCTGTAGAAGTAATTTCAAGATTAAGAAAAATGAATATATCAAATTATGATATATCAAATACTTTAGCAACATCTATATCTCAAAGATTAGTAAGAAAACTATGTCCACACTGTAAAAGAGAAAGACCATTTACAGATCAAGAAAAAGAAATAATAAGAAAAATAGGAAATAAATATAATGTGGACTTTGATGTTGATAATCATGTAACCTACGATGCAGTTGGATGTGAAGAATGTAATGGAAGTGGATATTTTGATAGAATTGCAATATTTGAAACTCTTCTACTTTCAGATGAAATAAAAGAATTGATTGTAAAAGGTGCATCTACATTTGAAATTAGAGATTTAGCTTTACAGCAAGGATATAAACCTATGGTAGTAGATGGTATTAATAAAGTTTTAAATGGAATAACAACATTACAAGAGTTAAATGATAAGATTTTATTTTATTAATAAAAACAATTACTAAGAAAGGGAAATAATAATGAATGTAAATGAAATTTTAAAAAGAGCACAAGAAGCTCAAGCATCTGATGTACACTTGGTAAAAGGATTAAAACCAATAATGAGAGTAAAAAGAGAATTAATGCCAATAGATGAAACTTGTAATCCAATTACAGAACAAGAAATGTGGGATGCATATGATTTCTTTCTAAAAGGAAATATTGAAAAGGATAAATCTTTTAAAGAAAAGAAAATATTAGACTGTTCAGAAGAGTTTAATGGTATTCGTCTAAGAATTAACATCTCGTACTCTGATGGCATACCAGTAATTACAACAAGATTAATTAGAAATGAATTACCAAAATATGAAGATTTAGGTGTACCAGACATAGTAAGAAGAATGATGTCACAACCTCAAGGTTTGATATTAGTTACAGGTAAAACTAATTCTGGTAAATCTACAACATTGAATGCATTGATAAACTATATAAATGAAACACAAAGTAAAAAAATATTAACTCTTGAAAGCCCAGTAGAGTTTAAACACACTTCAAAAATGTCTATGATAATTCAAAAAGAAATTGGTGTTGGTGGAGATATGCCAGCATATAGCATAGGAACTAAAAACTCTTTAAGAGAAGACTGTGATATACTAGTTATAGGAGAGATTAGAGATAAGGAAACACTAGATGCAGCTATTGAAACAGCGGAATCAGGACACTTGGTATTAGGAACATTGCACACAAAATCATGTGCTGAAACAATAGATAGAATGATTAACTTCTATGAAGTAAGAGACCAAGCAACAATTAAATACTTAATTGCATCACTTTTAAAACTTGTTGTATCACAAAGACTGATTAAAAATAAAAAGGGTGAACTTACTTTAATTCCAGAAGTTATGGTAGTAGATAATGTAATTGCCGGAATGATAAGAAAAGATAAATTGACAGTTTCAGAAATTGAAGATGCAATACAAAGTTCATCAGGAAATGGAAGTATAGGATTAATTAATTCTTTAGCAGAATTATATGTTGATGATATTATAACTCTTGATCAAGCCAAATCACAAATAGAAGAAAAGAATGTGGAAATCTTAAATAGAACTATAATGCAACTAAGAATGAAAAGAGAAGATTCTCAAAAGAACGCAAACGCGAATAATAACAATAATAATAGTAGTAACTTATAAAATAAAAAGGAGAAAAAAATGCCAACATATTTATATAGAGCTGTAGATAAAAATGGGTTAGTTGTAAGAAGTAGAGTAACAGAAAAAAGTAAGCAAAATCTTATAAAGAGACTAAAAGCTAATGGAATGATACCAATAGATATAACGCAAACTAGCTTTGGTAATTATAAGAAAAGTTCTAGACTAAAAAGTACAAACATGGATGAATTAATGAAGATTGCAAATTCTTCTAACATTGCACATAATAGAACAAAAAGAAAGTTCTCTACAAAAGAAAGATTAAGTATGGCGCTATCTGCCCATCAAAAAGTTACAAATAGAGATATCATAATTTTTACGCAAAGCTTTTATTTATTAAAAAAGGCAGGATTTAATAACATACACGCATTGTCTACACTAATTGAGTCAACAGAAAATCAAACTTTAAAAGGTATATTAGAAGATATAGAAGCAGGAATTGAAGGTGGAGATTACATGTATACAACAATGGAGTACTACACAGATGTGTTTCCATATATTTATATAAACCTTATAAAGGTTGGAGAACTATCAGGATCTTTAGATGAATCACTAAGACAAGCAGTTGAATATATGGATTCATCAACAGCATTAAATAAAAAAATTAAATCAATATTAATACCTAATATAGCTCAGTTCGTATTTTTATTTGCAGTTTTGATGATTGGTAGTATTTATATTATACCAATTATACAAGATGCATTTGAATCAATAGGAAGTACAGAACAGTTACCAGCTATAACCTTAGCATTCTCAAGCTTTTTAAAACAAGTGCAGAAAGTTTGGTATATACCAGTTCTGATTATTTCAGGAATCATTACATCGGCATTTTTATATACTAGAACGCCTAAAGGAAGGTATGACTGGGATTATTTTAAATATAAAATGCCTATATTTGGACCATTAATATTTGCAATAGACTTTTCAAGGCTAAGCAAAGCTATGCTTTTAAACCTTAAAAATGGTATGAGAATTCAAGAGTCTCTGGAAGTAAGTAAAACAGTTGTAAAAAACTATGTTATGCTTTCCATGATTGAATCTGCTATAAATAATATTATCGTAGGTGAATCATGGGTTAAGCCATTTGAAGATTCAGGATTAGCAAGTGCAATGATTACGGAAATGCTAAAAATAGGTATGCAAACCGATTTGCCTGAAATGATGGAAAAGTTGGTTGAGTTTATGGATATGGATATAGATAACATACTACAAAAAATAGTAAAAGCATTACCTCAATTAATGTACAGTGTAATTGGAATTTTATTAATTTTCATTACCGTTGTAGTTTTGGTACCTTGTATTCAAGTTTATATGGGAACATTCTTATTTTCAGCAGCAGGTTTTTAAAAAAGGTTATAAGTATTTTTGTAAAAGGCAATGGAACTACAGAGAAAGCTTCCATTGCCTTATAGTTTTTTATAAAGGAGATTAAAAAATGAAAATTGGAATTGATATAGGAGGAAGCCATATAGCAATAGGAATAGTAGGTAAAGATGGAGATTTAATAGACAAGGAAATAAAAGATATTAGTTCAACAGAAATAGAAAGTGAAGAAGAAGCAGAACAAATTATATTAGATACAATTGATGATGGAATTAGTAAATTAATAAAAAGGTGTGGATTTACTAAAGAAGATATAACTATAATAGGATTAGCTGTGCCTGGTAATCCTACGGAAACTGCAATTAGAAATGTTGTGAATCTACAAATAAAAAATTTTGATATAGCCACAATTTTACAAAAAAAATATGATGCAAAGATAAAGATAAAGAATGATGGAAAATGTGCAGGAATAGCTGAAAAAAAATTTGGCACATTAAAAAAATATGATGATTGTGTATTTTTATGTATAGGAACTGGTGTAGGTAGCGCAGTTTTTATGGACGGCGAATTATTAGAGCCAAAAAGAAATATAGGATTTGAATTTGGACATATGATTATTGATAAAAATGGAAATGAATGCAACTGTGGAAATAAGGGATGTTTTGAAACTTATGCATCAATGAAACGATTTAAGAAAAAAGCTATAAAAACATTAAATTTAAAAGAAGATATTGTCTCAGAAGAACTACAAAAATATATAAGAGAAAATGTACAAGACAAAGATGTGAAGAAATTAATAAACGAATACATAGATGATTTAACTATAGGTGTTTCTAATATAATAAACATATTTGAACCAGAAGCAATTTGCTTTGGAGGAAGTTTTGCATACTATGGAGATATATTCATACCATTATTACAAGAAAACTTAAAAAAATATGTATTTAATAAAGATAATACAATAGACATTTTTTGTGCTAAATTAAAGAATGATGCGGGAATAATTGGAGCAGTATAATATTATTAAAAAATAATTCCCGTATATTATTAATTTTATTTTTTAGTTTTAGGGATAACTATTTCTCCCTTTTTCTTAGTATCATTTTTATGTTCTTCAAAAACCAAATTATCTTTAACATCAGAAATATTCAAATCTTTAGGATTGCCCTGAACAATTTCAATCTTTTTTTTATGACTCTCATTTTTCTCTTCCATACCAAAAACTTTCCTTTCTACTAAAAACATATTATCATATAAGAGAAAATAAATCAATAAGATATATGCAAAATTCAACCGATGCATAAAAATACCATAAAACTATTGAAATTGTGCTAAAAAAAGTGATAAAATGTATAAGTGTTATAATATGAAAGGGAAGTCTAAAAGATATAATGGAAAAAGAAAAAATAAAAGGAATTATAGAAGCTGTATTGTTTTCAACAGGTAGAATAGTAAAATTAAAAGAATTAATGACTATATTAGAATTAAATGCAGAAGATGTAATTAATTATATAAACGAATTACAAGAAGATTACAGCCATGCAAATAGAGGAATAGAAATAATAAGAGTGGAAGATGGATATCAATTATCTTCAAAAAAGGAATATTATGAATATCTATATCCAGCATTTGATAAAAGACTTACACCAACTCTATCTCAGGCATCACTAGAAATCTTAGCAATTCTTGCATATAATCCTAGAAGCACAAAGGCAGATATAGAAATGATTAGAGGGGTTGACTCGAGTGGAAGCATATATAGATTATTAGAATACAATTTAATAGAGCAAGCTGGAAAATCAGATTTACCTGGTAAACCTATGACATATAAAGTAACAAGTAACTTTATGAAAATGTTTCGGATTGCAAGCTTTAAAAGATTTACCAGACTTGCCAAAATACAAGTTAGATAGTAATAGACAAGTTGTAATTGATGAAATCATAGAAGATAATTAACTTTATTTATTTTCACTAGTTAAAATGTTTAGTAATTTGGGATAAAGAACATTTGCTCTTTGTTTCCAATTATCTACTATTTTTTGAGCTTGCTCTCTTGAGTAAGCTAATATTTTAACTGAAAATACTATTTCGTCATTCTCTATAATCTTACATTCAATTTCATATTCACTTTCACTTTTTGGGGTGTATTCTGCAACAATTGAACTTTGATTATCAAAAGTTTCTATATTTGATTTGAAATTTGTATCTATTTTTAATTTTATAATACCAGGCAATAAATCTAAAGTTAAATCTAAAGTTTTTCTACCCAACTCAGTTATTTCAAATACATCTTGAGTTTCTTTCTTATAACGAACTATGTATTTTACTTCAATTAAATCTAGAAGAAATTGTTGAAAGTAAAAATAATTTAATTCTATTGCCGAAGTTATTATGCTATAAAGAGCATCACTTGAAATCGGCTTGCCAACATTATTTAAAACATATAAAATAATTACTTTATTTTCTGCTAAAGTATCATTGTCAGATGTTAATTTCAAATTAAATTCCTCCCATAAATTAAATTTACAACTAAAGTATATCACATTTAGTCCTAAATTTCCACATTTTTTGAATAATTATTACATAATTGTTACATTTTTTAAAATATTGAAAAAATTTAAAAAAAAGTTGTAAAAATAATATTTATGTGCTATATTAAATTTGTATGTTGTAGAAAATTTGTAAAAAAGGAGGAAAAATAGTATGGGAAAGATAGTTTCAAATGAAAGAAACCTAGCAAAACTGAAAAAGTTACTGATAGTAATTGCTGTAATTTTAGTCATATTTATTATTTTCATGGTAATTACAATCATCATTTCTAATAGACCAATAGCTAATGTAGATAAATTCCAAAAAGTAATGAATCAAAACGGATACAATGTTATAGATGAAACAAGCAAATATAGTTCAAGATTTTCTCTTGTTGTTACTTCAGCTTTCTTAGCTAAGAATGACAATTGTAATATAAGATTAGTTGATTTCTCTAGCGCAGATTATTCAAGTAGATTTTTTGAATTAAGCAAAAATTCATATAGTAAACAAAAAGCTCAGGAACAAGTTGTTTCAGAATCATTAGATGGAATTGAAAACTATATACTGGAAACATCTGATTCATATATAAGAATTAGCACAGCGGAGAATAAAGTGCTTGAGGCAAACGCAGATATACGATACAAAAAAGAAATAGATAGAATATTTAGAAAATTAGGTTATTAAAAAAATATTTTTAGTAATACTAAATCGAGTAGAAAGTAAATAATGAAATTATTTATTCTCTACTCGATTATTTTTGATATATTAAATTAAAAGATATTCATTATATATTTGGTTATATACATATTTATATGTTATATAATTTATATTTTTGTTTTTCTATATAATATAACACTGATAGATCCAACTAAGATTGATAAAGATACAAGGCAAATTGTTGTAATAGTTGTATTAGAACCTGTTTGAGGTATTTCTTTTGGAGCAGGTACATCTAAAATAACTATAGGAGATTTATCATTGTGTTTTTGTGGTCCTTGCTCACCATTTTCTTTGTAGTCTATAGAAACATCTCTATTTGTAGGAAGATTTACTCCAACTATGTCACTTGTGAAAGTATCTTTTAAAGTTAATCTATAAGTGAAAGAAGCTTCTTC
>CANQXO010000002.1 GCA_947627825.1 uncultured Clostridia bacterium | reverse complement strand
ACCTGCTACCATACTAGATATATCTATTGAAACAACTCTTTTACCTTTCAATAGTTCTGGTACATCTCCTGCAATTATTCTTTCTGCTAGTCCTTCGACAACTGCTGTTTTTCCTACACCAGGCTCTCCTATTAAACAAGGATTATTTTTCGTTCTTCTTGATAGAATTTGTATAACTCTTTGAATTTCACTTTGTCTTCCTATAACTGGGTCTAATTTTCCTTCCTCAGCTCTTTTTGTCAAATCTGTTCCATATTGATTTAGAGTAGGTGTAGAGTTGAAGCTACTTCGTGTTTCAGTTTTAGTAGAATGATTTTGTTGTTCCGCTTCTTCATTAATTATTTTCAAAATATCATTATATAGGTTTTGTGGATTTGCGTTTAATTCTAATAAAATTCTTGCTGCAACGCTATCTCCTTCTCTTAATATTCCTATTAAAATATGTTCTGTTCCTATATATTCACTGCCTATCCTTCTTGCTTCTATAAAAGCATTTTCAATGACTTTCTTGCTCCTTGGAGTAAATCCTATGCTTTCAGGGTCTTCAATAGGTTCTTCTGTTCCTAAAATTTCTTCTATTTCTTGCCTAATTGCATCTGCATGAATATTTTGATTTTCTAAAACTTTACTTGCTATTCCTGTGCCTTCAGCAGATAATCCATATAAAATATGTTCAGAACCTATATAGTCATGTCCAATTTCCATGGCTAATTCTTGTCCTAATTCTAAAGCTTTTTCAGCTCTAGCTGTAAATTTATAATACATACTAATCCTCCTTTATGATTTGTTTAACAACATTTGCTCTTTCTATGTCTTGCTCATAAACTGATAGTATTTTTCCTACCCTTTTTTGAAGGTTTGCGGGCTTTGTTTCTAACATCAGTTTCAAAACTTTACTATCGTTTAATTCGTCAATTATTCCTAAGTCTGTTCCAAGTTTTATACTTGAAATTAACTCTAAACATTCTTCTTCTGATAATTTTCTTGCATTTGTAATAAGTCCAAAATCTCTATATATTCTATCTTCTATTTCTATTCCTTTTTTAGTTAAATATTTTCTTGCTAGTCTTTCTTGCTCTGTTACTTTTTGAGAAATAAGTTTTAAATTTTTTGTAATATCTTTTTCTGTTACTCCTAGAGTTTGATTATTTGAAATTTGATAAATATCTCCTTCAACTTTTGTGCCTTCTCCATAGATGCCTCTTATTGACATTCCTAAGTTATTTACTGCATTTAATACTTTTCTAATATTTCCTGTTACAGATAATGCTGGCAAATGTGCTAAAACAGAGACTTTTAATCCAGTTCCAACATTTGTTGGACAAGCTGTTAGGTATCCATATTTTTTGTTAAAACTATATGGAACTAGATTTTCTAATTTTTGGTCTATTTCAATGGCTAAGTTCATTAAATTTTCTAACTCTACTCCTGAACAAAATACTTGAAGTTTAATATGGTCTTCTTCATTTACTACTATACAAATATTTTCTTCATCATTTAAAATAATTGCAGTATATGGATTTTTTGATTTTGCAAATTCTGGACTTATTATTCTTTTTTCTACTAAAACTTGCTTATCAATATCGTCTACATCTTTTAAATCAATAAACTTTAAGCCATAACCTATTGAAGGTGTTACTTCTTTTAATTTTGAGTAAACTGTTTTTAGTTCTTCTTCTTTACATCTTTGTACAAAAGGGATTCCTTCAATATTTCTTGAAAGTCTAACCCTTGAACTAATTATTACATCTGAATCTTTTCCACTTTGTAAATACCAATTCATTATTTATTCATCTCCTTTAACTCATCTCTTATTTTAGCAGCATCTTCATATCTTTCTTCTTTTATTGCCTTTGCTAAATCTTGTTCTAATTTTTCTTTTTTAATATCTTCCTTGTTTTCAACTTTTTCTTCTTTGTTGTCTTCTATTTTTATTTTTTCTGCTTTTCCCTTTGGAACTCTGCCAATATGTTTTGCTGTTCCGTGAAGATTTTTTAAAAGAGAATCTATAGGACTTGAAAATACATCGTAACAATCACTGCAACCGAATACTCCAGTATTTATAAAATCATTATATGTCATTCCACATGTTTTGCATTTTACCTCATTTGTTTGTAGCATTGGTAAGAATTCAGTTTCTGCATAATCATTAAAGAAATCTCCTAGAAAACTATTAAAATCGATAGGAAGTTCTAAATCATCAATTCCTAATTTTTTTGCACAACTACTACATAGTGCTATTTCTTTTTTTACTCCATTTATAACTTGTGTATATCTAATATTTGCTTCATTTTTTCCACAATTTTGACACAACATGTTAATTACCTCCTTAAATTTATACTAAATTAATAAGCATACTCTTAAATATTTTTGCCCTTAATTTGTCTTTATCATCTTTGACAATATTAAGAACTTTATCATTTGTTGCACTTTTTATTAATTTTGCAATTTTTTCATCAATTACATCATAATCTAAAAAGTTGTTTACAAAAACTTCGACCTCTTTTGCACTTATATTATTTCCTAGGCTTGTGATAATGTGCATCAAATAATCACTTTTTGTTAAATTAACCTTTTGAATTTTGATGTAACCTCCTCCACCTCTTTGACTTTCAACATAATATCCATGTATTGGTGTGAAACGAGTTGAAATTACATAGTTTATTTGAGATGGTACGCAATTAAACTGCTCTGCTAAGTCATTTCTTTGTATTACTGCTTGATTATTTTCGTCTAACATATCTTTTATAAATTCTTCTATTATATCAGATATTCTCACCTCATCATCTCCTTTTTTCATGCTTTGTATATTAATATTATAAGTATATTGTTTTTGACTTTGACTTTCTTTGACTTTTATTATTATACTACGCTATTATCATTTTTGTCAATACTTTTTTATAATTTTGTTTGTATTTACTTATAAAAACTCCCCTCTTCATTAAACTTTTTGTTTAACAAAGAGGGGCAATTTACTAAGTTGGATTATATAATTATATAGTTTTTATTTAAGTATAAAGCTTTTCTTAATAAAGATTATTCCTCCAATTAATATCATGATGGCTGATATTGAAATTATAACAAATTGTGCAACATTTCTGTTTTCTCCTGTTGGTGGTAATATAATTATTTTTTGTGCACTATCTGCATCAACTTCTGATGGAGTTACTAGGTCTAATGATGTATATACATCTTCGCTTGCATTATTACCTAGTGATTGATCAGACATCTCTTGATTTCCTACTACTGAATATGCCATTCTTCTGCCTTGTGTATTTGATGTAGCAATTATTTCTGCTAAATTGTTGTATATATAATTTTCATCTGCTGAATTTGATAATAATGCTGATAATATAAGAGTTGTAGATTGTTTTGAAGCATTATCATTAAATAGTGTTGGCAATAAATCTTTTGATAATTTATCTGTTGTTACTATAGCATTATAAGTTGAAATCTTATCTAGATACTGTCTGTTTATTAAGTCATTATCTAATTTACTTTCATCTGTTTGAACTTTTCCATCTTCTGAAAGAGTTGATGAATTGATTATATCTGATGCATTTTTTATTGTCCAACTTGCGTCAACATCTTGATAATTTTCCTCAAATCTTGAACGATTTGATATACAGTCTATAACTTGTTTAGCATTTGTTGTTGATACATATCCTCCATTTCCTGGATATGCTGATTTTCCTGTATAATAGAATTGATTATCTATATAGTCAACTTCTCCTATATTTTCTACTGATATACTATATGTTGCTTGTGCAGTTGCTCCTGCTGATAATTCTTCATCCATATATGCTTGGATTAATTCAGGAAGTTCTTTTGAATTCTTACCTAATTGAATTCCTATTAATTTTAATCCTAAATTGCTATCATATATTCCCTTATGTCCATCATGTTTTGCATAATATAAGTTATGAACTGATTGATTTGTACTAAACAATTCTTGACCATTTGCAAGTGTTATTTTAAAGTTAGTAATTTCTTTATTTAATTTAAGTTGAGCTTTTGGTCTTTCTTGTAATCCTAAATCTATGTCTCCAATTGTATATGGTAATTTATTGTTGTTTCCTTGTCCTCCAGTAGTTTTGCTGTTTCTTTCAACTTCTGTATCTATTACACCAGTTTGTGCAACCATTAATGTATTCTTTATTAATTCATTAATCTTGTTTACTTGTGCTGTTCTTTGTTCTTCTTGTGTTTCATATTGATATGTTCCTAAATCTTCAAATGATGTCAATATCTCTGCCCTATTATTTAATAGAGTATTTTCATTTGCTCCTGATGACCAAGTATTTGTTTTTTCTCTATAGCCATACACATCTTTTGCATCTGATGCTCCTTGTACCATTCCACTTTTATCTATATCATAATAATACATTGCATCTTTAGATGGTAAATTATTGTTAGCTATTTCTGTAACATTATTATGATAGTTTTGATTATCATAGTTTGTAAATCCTTTTATTCCATTATATTTTGTGTTTTGATCTATTTCAGTTTGGTATGTTGTTGTTTTGTAATCTTGACCATTATAAGATTTTGCATTTAATCCTTTATATCCAACTAAAGAATTTACTTCATTATCTGTATTTAATAATACTGTTTGTGCACTATCACCGTATGTAAATCTTATGAAGAAATCTCCTGCTGGCAATGATTTAAATGAATATTGTCCTTTATTTTCATCTAACTCATCTGGCTTTACTTCTAATATTCCAGGTCCTGTTAAGATTACTTTTGATTCCTTTGCTCCACTAATATATCTGTCTGTGTTTTCACCTACAAATACTAATTTTCCGTTTTGTAACTCATAAGTATTTGTTCCCCATATTCTTTCTCCACTGTAGCTTCCTAAGAATATTCCATTTGCATCTACATTTTGAACAAGTTCTACTAATTCTGCTTTTACACCATTTATAAGTGTTTCTCCTTCTTCATACTTACCGTTTCCAACTACAGCTTTAGCATTTTCAGTAGTTCTTTCATCTTCATATACGAATCCTGTTAGCCTTCTGGTATCTTCATCATCTTGGCTTATTACTAATTTTAAGTTTGGAGCTTTATCAGTATCTACCTCTAGTCTATTTTCTACTTCACTCGTTTTAGAAGTTCTTAAATCTCCATTTTCTGTTAAATCTACTTCTTCTAAACTTCCTGAATTTGAATGAGTATTTATGATTCCTGCAACTTTTCCTGATACAGGAGTACTTACTATTCCGTTATCTGCATTTAGATATCCTGGTATAACTGCATTTTCACGATAATATGTTGAATATCCATTTAATTCTGCTATGTTTCGTTTTCCTACAGTAATGTTTCCAGTATTTAAATCTTGATCTAATTTTACTTTTCCTGTTACAGGGTCAGTATTTGCTTTAAATGTTAAATATACATAGGCTTTTTCTCCTGGTGTTAATAAATCACTTCCTGTTGGAGATTTTATTCCTGTTAGATATACTGAGCTATAATTATAATTACCATTTGATAGAGTTTTTGCTGACTCTCTTTCAGCAAAACTTGTATGATTACTTACAACCAAGCTAGAATTTTGCATTTTAGAACCTTTAGCATCTACACCAATGTAAGAATTTACATATGTTTCAGTTATATTTCCATTTTCATCATAGTTATTATATGACTTCATTATATAGTTGCCATTTTCTCCAAGAGTACCGTCAAATGTATACTGGTCTGCATCATAGTAGTCTACTATTTCATTTAAGGTTGCATTTAATGATTGTGAACGGTTTGCAACTATAATTCTATATGTTACAAATACTTGTAAATTTTTATTTTCTTCATTATATAGATATTCTGATGGACGAACTTCTCTAGTATATGAGTATGCCCCATTATATAATTCATCACCTGCTCTTACTTCTACTGTCCAACTTCCATCATCATTTTCATTCTTTTTAGCATATGTGTAATCATGTTTTTTACCATTTATTATTACAGTTGCTTTATATACATCCTTTTGAACGCGGACATCAGCTTGTTCTCTTCTTGTTATACCAAAGTCTACGAATCTACTTTGATCTGATTGTTTTGTATATAAGTAATAATATGTTCTATCTAATGTTACTGTTTCTATATTTTCTGGTGGATTATCTAAATCTTCTACTACAAATCTATCATATACTGGATATTTTATTGTATTTTGCGATAATGGATCTGTAACGAAAGTTGATGCTTCAATCATGCAGTCTTTTATAAATGTTATAACTCCACTAACATCTCTGCTACCTACACCTTGTTGTCTTAGCCATGTTGTTAATTCGGTATATGCCTTTTCATAAGAACCTTTCTCGGCTGAGTAAACTAGGAATTGATTCCATGCATCCTCAAAAGTTAATGCTTTTATTACTCCTTCTTCATCTTTTCCATTTTCTATGTACTCACCATTTTCTTTTGCGAGTTTTGATAATAATGCATAAGCTATGTGCCATTCATTTCCTACTTTATAGTTTTGAGGTGTTGAATCAATATTCTCAAATACTTTATTAAATGCTTCTCTTGCTAAATCTTGAGCATTTGAATATCCACCTGTTAAATTGTTTTTATAGTATGTTGCTTGATAAATTTGTCCATTGTAGATGAATTTTACATAGTATTTTAGTAACGGATTTAATTTGTAAAAATGATATATTCCATTGTTATCTGTTGATGATATTGCAACTAAGTTACCATTTTCATCATATAACCTAACTTCTATTCCTGCAAATGGTTTATCTTCTTCTGATTTAATTCCAGTGATGTCAGCGGTTTTTGTGCTTGGTAAATCAAGCCATACATTTCCACCTAATTCCATAGATATATCTTTTAATCCAAGAGGAATTTCACATTCACCCCATTCAACTCCTACTTCGGCTGCAGAGTCATCTTCTAGATCTTGGAATAAATCTCCTGCATTATCTATTGTTACTGTACAATTAACTGTTATTGTATCTCCTGTGCAATTGCCATCTTTATCAGGATGATGTTGTACATTCGTTGAAAGACCTGATACATTACATGAACCTCCTGATCCACTTTTGGCTGTTGAAAGGAATACATTAAGATTTTCAGCTGTAACTTGAGCATTGTGAGGAGTTGTTATTGTTGTGGAATAATCATATGCTGCTCCAACAGCAGTGTATGATGTGATTGTTGCAGTTACCTTTTTTAAATATGTAATTTTTATTATTGGGTTTACTTTTGTAACCCCTTCTGCTGGTGTATATCTAATGTAAAATTCTTCTCCCCAGTTTGGGAATCCTATTACTTGTCCTTCTTTATTAATAAATACAGCGTTTGTGCCCTCTTTATTATTTAGTCCTAAAATTTCACATGAAGCAAAAGGTTCCATTCCATAGAAAGGATTTTTGTTTGTTCCTGATAATTCTTGTTGTAATACTGTTTTTGAATCTTTTGTTGCGTTTGTTAGTTTTCCTGTAGCTACATTTATATAATATGGACCTATAGTATAAGTTTTATCATTATAATCTACAAGAACGGTACTAGATTCATTATTTACAGATAAATCCATTCCCTTTCCACCTTGTAAAATTCCATAATAGAAACTTGCATATTGATCTGCTCTACCAACAATATTTTTGTCATTTTCATTCATTGTACTTGGGTCAAGATTGTATGTTCCGTCTTCTGGTTTACCATCTAGCAATCCACCTTTTCCATAGTCACCATTATATCCTTCTGAACCTGTGTATTTAGATGAGTCATATAAGAAGTTCTGCATAATACTAGGGTCGCTAAACTCTGCTTTGAACTTATCACTTTTTAAATATAATCCATAGGCTATACTTGGTTCACTTATAGTTTTTTGGGTTGCTTCATATATAATTCTAAAGTTACTTCCACCTGCTGGAATATTTGCGACCCAGCTCTTATTAGGAGATACACAATGCAAGCCCGGATAATCAGCACTAGGTTCTGTTCCTGAAGGTACAAGATTAATTCCAAATACACAATTACTTAAAGATAATAGAAATAGTGCAATTATTGTCATTAGTATTATTTTAATTTTTTTCGGGATTACCATCATATTTAACTCCTTTCTACAAAATTATACATTTTGTTTATAATATGTTTCTTTATTTCAAATACTGATATAGCTAATATTGCAAGTATTCCTAATGCAATTCCTACAAATGATGCTATCTCTTTACCTGTAGATGTTCCTATTACTACATCAGCTGCTGACTTGTCGCTTGTTTTATCTTGATTTCCTGATAATGTATCAAGGTCTTCTAATCCATACTCATTATATGTCATCAATATTTCGGCTTGATTTCTAACTGTTCCCATATTTTCATCAGACATTTTTCTGCTTAATATTAGCTTAATGTCTTTTGTTTCTCCTGGGTTTATTAATGTATTAGCTAAACTTGTGTTATATGCATTTCCGTCTTTTCCTAAATACCAAGAATTATTAAGTTCTGAGTTAAATGTCATTCCTTCTGGTATATAGTCTACTATTGATTTTGCATATCCTGATACTTGACCTTTATTTTCTATTCTAAGTGTATATTCTATTAATACTGTTGCATACTCTACATTTTTAGTTGCAAGTTCAACTTTTGCTACTGATAAATAATTTTGGTCATATGTTTTTGTTTCTGATTTGGTATTAGTAACGGTTATTCTTGTAACTGTTTTATTTATGTCTAAATCAAATATTTTGCTCCTTACTAATCCTAAGTCAATATTGTAAATATTTGCATTTTCTATTTTTATTTCATCTGTAGCTGCAACTTCTTTGTTATTAATCTTTGTTGTTACAAAATCTGAGTTTTCAGATTCTGATACATCTGCTAACTTATATGGTGCAACTCCATAATTTAATCCTTCTATTTCAACAACTACTATGTAACTTCCAGGTACTACATTTATAAATGTATATTTTCCAGATACATCTGTTGCTGTTACTAGTTCTTTTCCATCAACATCTAGTGCAACTTTTCCTGTTTCTTTGCTGTATAATTTAGCATTTAAACCTGCTACCCTTTCTTCTGAAGTATCTTTTCTTCCATTTGAATTTCCATCAATCCATGCTATACCACTTACTTTATAAGTTCCCTCTTTAGTAGTAATATCATCATCATCATTTATATCTCCTTGTGGATTAACACTTGGACCTGTAGAGTGTTCTGATGTACCCATGATTGTATGTTTTAGTGAATTAGTTGTTAAACTAATATCTTGTGATTCTACTTCAGCTTTATTTTCTACTTTTATATTTCTTCCTTTTTGTAATGGAAAAGGTTTTGTGATTATTGTTAATCTTGCAGTTTCTCCTGCATTTATTTCTAATGTATCAAATATATTTTGTGATTTATTTTTTTCTTCTCTAGTTCCTTTTGAATCTTGTACTTCATATCCATACACATTTAATTCTGCTGGAACTTCATCTCTTACAGTTACAGTTTTTGTTTCATTACTGTTATTTGTTACA
The DNA here is from genome assembly GCA_947627825.1 of uncultured Clostridia bacterium. The sequence continues at coordinate 32,791 of CANQXO010000002.1, read as the reverse complement.
TCAATGTAGTATTCTAAGCCATCTTTATCTCCCATATCACCTTCTGGTATGCTACTAGTTTGTCTTACTGTCATAATATCTTTTACTAGGTTGTAGTTTAGAGATTTTACTGTTTTTTCTTCCATATTATCACATGTATATTTAGTATCAACACTTACTCTATTATTATTTGAAAACTCTTTAACTTCTAAGAACATAAGTATTGAATCAATCCATTGTGATTTTAGTTCTGGCTTTGTAAATGTTATTGTATTACTTCTCTCATCATAATTATATTTTACATCATCACTACATTTTGCTGATATAAATTTAAATTCTTTAGGAAGTTTTGTTACTATTTGTATATTTGTTTTTTTAGATGAATCAGTTTCTGGACCATTATATAATCCTGTACCATTTGTATTTTTTATTTCTAAATAATACTTAACCGGTTGTCCTATAGTTAAACTCTTATCATTTCTGTTTGATGAAGCTAGTATTTCTAAATCTCCATCTATTATTTCAACTTCATTTTCTATTGTAACTGGTTGTTCAATTTTGTCAGCAGTAACTTGTGCTGAAATAGTTTGTAATAATTTATCTTGACTAAATTTTAATTTTGCCATTAGATTCTTTTCTATTGTTTTAGTTTCTCCAGGATTTAATGAATCTATAGTTTCTGTTATTGTATTTGTTTCCATATTATAAGTGTATCTTGGATAGTCTGTCATTTCATATACTTCGTTTGCTAATCTAATTTCTTCTGGTAGAGTAATAGTAACTGTTATGTTGTTGGCAACCTCTTTTCCTGTATTGCTTATGTCTAATTTATATTTAACAAGTTCTCCACCTTTTATAACATTGTTTATATTTGCATTTGTATTTACATCTGTTAGTGATGAACTTAAATTAATAGCTGGAATTTCTCCTGTTGTAATTCCAACAGCTTTAGCTAATACATAGTTTTGTGCTATTCCTGTTTCTGCATCATTGTTATAATAAACCGCATAAGTAGATTTTGCTGTTTTATCATATTGTAAATTTTCTGGAACTTCTACTTCATAATCGAAGGTCATTGTTGATATAGTTTCTACTGGTCCATTTGCTACTATCTTATATGCCTTAGCAGTTTTGCTAAATTCACTTGTCCATGAATCACCATTTATTGTTTCATTAGCATTATTGCTGTATAAAATTTGTGCATCAATTCCTTTTACATTTACAGCTTTAGCCAAACTTGTATCAAAATTTGATCCAAGTTCTACACCATTTGCATCAAGATTTCCACTTGATGGAATTGTTCCTACAATTGTTACTCCTGTAGCTTCTCTTCCCAAGTTGTTTACTATTGTTCCACTTATAGTAGCATTTTTAGCACTTTCGTTTACTTCTATTTTAGCAATTTTCTCGCTACCTTCTTGAGCAGTTATCTTTTCTCCTTCAAGTTCTAATGAATTTGTTGTTACAAAACCTGTTGGAGCAATGATTTGAATATTAACTTGTTTCTCATTTGTTTCTCCTGTATCTTCATTAGTATAAGTTAATTTTACTGTGCTACTTGAATTTGGTGCTAAGTTATCAAGTGTTATATCTGTTACAAATCTTACTACTGTTCCATTTGCTGTTGCTTGAGAACTATATTTTGTTTGAGTACCATTTAATTCAAAAGATATAACATTTCCTTTAACTGCAACATTTTCAAGTTTTAATTCATCTTCATATATAAGTCCTGCTTCTTTTATATTAATTTCTTTTACCGCTTCTGGTAAAGTAATACTTAATTTAGCATTAGAATAAAGTGCGTCTGCAATATCATCAGTTTTTAAAGTTGCTGTTAAAATAACATTTTCATTTTTAACAACTGTTGATAAGTTTCTCATGTTAACTTCTAATGATGCATTTGATGAAGGTTCACTCATACTAATTGTTCTATTAACTATTTTTGATGAGTTTATTTCATCATTTTTTATACTTTGAATATTTCCAGATAAAAATAATTCTGTAAATTCTGATATTTGTTTTTTATTATATGTATTATTTGAATTAATTGCTTTAGATATAATTATATCCAAATTACCTTCATTTTCTATCTTACTTGTTTCTATTATAATTTTTCTAGTATTTAGTTCTATCTCTAGATTGTCTTTATTTATAATTCCAAGTTCAGTTCCAGCTTCATCTAGAATTTTGATAGTTCCATTTTCTCCAAGAATTTGTGCTAAATTATCTTTTTGAACTTTTACTTTTTTATTTATTATTGAGTTGCTTGCATCTAAACTATTAAACAATTCTTCTGTTTCTACAATTTTTATTTTGTCTGTTAATTCTTTGTATCCAACATTTGCTCTTAGAGTAATATCAAATGGTGTTTCTAATGTTGCTTCACCATTCTTTAGGTTTGTATACATATATCCTTTGCTTACATCTGATGTTCCTAAAGTTTCTACTTCGACATATTCTCCTACTTTTTCTTTTAAGTCATACGAATAATTTTGTAATTGTCCTTCTATAATATTTCCTTTTACATTTACTTTACTTGTTACTTCTGCATCTATAGTTGTACTTTCTACTTGTGTATCATAGATATATGTTATAATAAATTCATCTTGAGAATTCCAATTGATATTTCCATCTTCGTTTTGAGAATTTGATTTATTTATTGTTACTATATCATCTTCATATTTGTATGAGATTCCTTCTCCTGTAACGATAACTTTACTTGGTTTTGTATTTTCTAAAGAAGGTACTTTTATAGTTATTTCTTTATTTTCTATTGGAAGTTTATTATTTTCTAATCCCTCTAAAATTTTAAAGCTTACAATTGTCTTATTTTCGTCAAATTTAATATATCTAATTAACTCTTGGCTAATTAGTTCATTAAGTGTAGCATTCCATTCTACATGTTCAGTTATTGTCTTTTCTATTTTTCTTTCTTTTCCGTTTTTGTTCACATATATAGCATTTAAAGTAATCTTACTATCTCTACCAAGTATGTCTTTTGCAATTTTATCTTGCATCGTTAATTTTATAGGAAATGAAAGATTTAGCATTTTTCCTGTATTTACTTCTTCAAGTTCAATAATGTTGTCATGAATTGATTTGATATTTTCGTCTCCAGTATTGGCAACTTGATAATTGTTATTTTCAAATGCAATTTTTATATCTTTTAAATAACCTGTTCCTGAAACCTTAATATTTAAGTCTAAAGAACCTCCTTCATCAATATCTAATGTTGCATCATATGCATTATTAATTGTTGCATTGAATTCAACATTTTCTTCTGTTGTTTTTGAATTTTGCTCGGTATCAGCAGCATAAGTAACAGCAGGTATAACATCAATACTTGCTATCATTGCTATAACTATAACGGCAATAATTTTGTTTAAAAGTTTTTGCATTGTAATCCTCCTTTAAAATTTACATAATCATACTTTTTATTATACTATGTTTTTGCCCTATTTTCAAGCTTTTTTGGTAGATTTTTTATAAAATATACTTATAATTATATTCTATACTAAAACAATATATATTTTTTTTCAATATAAGTATTTTTCAAATTATCCCTATCCATTTACGGAAGGTCTTTTGAGCCTTTAAATATTAAGTTTATATTACAAATTGTGGGATTTTTTGTAATTTTTCTTACCTATTTTTACTTCAACTTCCTACTTGCGTAAGAATAGAACAAATATTTTTTTACTAATCTAGAATATTATATCCATAAAAAAAGATAGTAGCTTAAACTACTATCCCTTTTTTCATAATTTTCTTTCTTATTATGAATATCGCTATTCCAACTAATCCTAAACTAATTACTGATATTACTATTATTCTGTTATAATCCTTGTTGGCTCCCGTTGGAAGTGCTATTTGTACCTTTTGTCCACTATCAGAATCCACTTCGCTTGGTACTATCCATGTTGTAGAATCATCTTCTGAATTGTCCTCTGATTGATATGGCATCATTTGATTTCCGGCCTTTGATAATTGCATTCTTCTTCCGTTAGTATTGCTTGTTTCTAGTATTTCAACTAAGTTTGTGTATATTAAGTTTTTGTTATATATTGTGTCTGTTAATAGTGTTGATAGTATTAAATTTATTTCTTTTCTTGAATATTGATAAGGTTCATTATCAAGTGCTCTTGGGAAAAGTTCATCTGATAATTTATTTGTAGTTACCAATATATTAAAGGTATTTAAATTGTCTCTATAAGAACTATTTACTAAATCATTATCTTCTGCATTATAACTTGGATTTCCTGCATTTGCCCTATCTTCTTCATCTGCTAATAATAATTCAGTAGTTACTAGTGTCCAATTAGATGGATCATCTTGATAGTATGCTTCATAATTTAATTCATTTGTAACATAATCTATTACTGTTCTAGCATTTGTTGTTGATACATTTGACCAATCTGAATTACTCGTTATACCTTTATAATAGAAATCTCTGTCTAAATAGTCTACTTCTCCTATATTGTCTACTGATATATTATAAACTACTCTTACTGTTGCTCCTGCCATTATTTCTTCATCCATATATGCAATTACTAATTCTTCTTGTCTATTAGTTTGTTCAATTGCAATATCTTTTCTTAGTCTATATACTAAATCACCAGCACTATTTCTTCCTTCCACATCGTATACATCTGTATGAACATAATGTTCTCCATACACTAGGCTTCTATTAACTGATTGAGATGTATCAAATAAAATTTGACCGTTTGCAAGTCTAATTTGAATATTTGTCAATTCTTTAGATAATTTTAATTGTGCTTCTGTTCTTTCTTTAACCCCTAAATCTATATCAAGCAAGTTATAAGATAATTCTTCTATATATTGCTTTGTATCTTGATTATAGACATCTGTTAACTTTCTGTTTCTTTCTATTTCTGTATTTATTACACCAGTTTGTGCAACCATCTGGGTATTATCTATTAATTCTTCTAAAGCATCTCTTTGAGATATAGCACATTTTTCGGCGTTACCATTTTCTAATTCTTGTTCTGCTTTTGTTACAAGTTTAGTTCCTGAAGCTAATATTTCGGCTCTATAATTTTTTAAAGTTTGCTCTCTTTCCGAGACTAGTTCGCTTCCTTTGCTACCTTTTGAATATGTTTTTTCAAGTTCTCTGTTTCCATATAAATCTTTAGCATCTGATACATTTTGATATCTACTATACTTTTCAATATCATAATAATACATACTTTGCTTTGGTGGAACTTCTCTTCCGCTATTTCTAAAACTATTTGTATAATTATTTGTTTCATTACCATTGTTATAATAGTTTTGTCCATAAGTACTCATATATGGTATTATTCCATTATAATTACTTTCTCTTTCGTCTTGAGTTACTCCTTTTTGATATATAGTTGATTTATAATCTTGACCACTATATGATATACTATTTAATCCACTTGTTCCTAATATACCACTATTTTCTGCCCCACTAACAAAAGCTTGTTTTTGAGTATCACTTAATTTATTAAATGCATTTTGAACATCATCTGTGCCATTTGTTAGGACAGTTTGGGTCGTATCGCCATAAGTAAATCTTATAAAGAAGTCTCCTGGTGGAACTGATTCAAATTGGTATTCTCCTTGATTAACATTTAGTCCACTTGCAGTTACCTCAAATATTCCTTTTCCATTTATTACTACTTTTGAATTATTTGTTCCACTATAATATCTAGATGTGTCTTCGCTCATATTGAAGCTTTCATCATAATTTAGGCTTGACCACACATGCTCATTTTCATAAATTCCTGTTGATATTCCGCTCTTCATCTATAAATGGTACTAACTCTACTAACTCTACTGTTACACCATTGATTTTTTTGTCGCTATTTCCTTGCTTATCTCTATCATTTGCATTAAATACACCATTTCCTATTATTGCATTATTTGATATTTCTGTTCTTGCATCTTCAAATACATAACCGTTCATTCTTCTTACTGGTTCGTTTGGATCTATTAGTAATTTTAAGTTTCCAGCTTTATCTGTATCATCTTCTAATCTATTTTCCCAAGAATTAGTTGATGATATGATATTTCCTTTATCGTCTAAATCTCTTGGCTTTAAGCTTCCTGCATTTGAGTCAACATCAATTACTCCAGTTTCTTCAATTCTTCCGGTTTCTTTACTATAAGCATATGTTTTATATCCATTTATTTCTGCAATATTTCTTTTTCCAACTAATTCGTCTACTATACCATTATTTAGCTTATCAACATCTTGGTCTATTTTTACTCTATTAGTTGTAGGGTCATTGATTACTTTAAATGTTATATATAAATATGTTAATTCACCTGGTCTTAATATATCAGTATTAGGTGATTGAGTTATTGACCTTATATTAGTTAAATAAATAGCTTTGTAACTCTTTTGTCCATTTATGTTATAACTATTTTGATAATATTGATTCATGTTGTTATTGTAGTGACTACTGTAAATAGATTTTTCTGTGTCTACAGTTAAATCATACGATCTTACACCAGACTTATTTCCAATATATGTATTGTCTTGAATTGTTTTATTATTTGGATCATACATAAATTGATCTGAATCATAATAATCCACTACTTCTTCTATGCTTGAATAAATACTTTGTGATTGGTTTTTAAGTGTTATTTTATAAGTTACATATACTTGCAAATTTTTTGCGTCTGTAGTTCCTGCATCTGATCCATCATATAAATATTCTGATTTTCTTACCGTTCTCTCATATATTTGTCCACCATTATAATCAACATCACTTGCTCTGTTTTGTACATCTCTTCCATTAAATTCATAGGTTCCTTTCTGTAAATTAATTATCCAATTTCCCTCTGAATCAGTTTCTGTTTTTTTGTTATATTTATATTCTTCCTTCTTTCCATTTAATATTAATGTTGTTTTATATAAGTCTTTTGATAAATATAAATCTGCATTATTTCTCATATATACACCAAAATCTACTTGTCTACTTTGGTCTCTTGATGGTTGATATAAATATTCATATCCTATTGATGTACTACTTGTTGGTGGATCAACTTTTTCTAATGTAAATCTACTTATTGTTGGATTTGGCACTGTTTCTGCACTTATCATTGTATCGTTCATATAAACCCAAATACTATTACACTCTGCATCACTAATTCCTAAATTCCTAAGTCTATCTTTAAATGCATTTTCTAAAGTTACATATCCTTCATTTCGTCCATCTTTCATTCTATAGTAAGACGATTTCATTGTAGATTCTGTTTGTAATATAAAGTTATGATTATTAACCGCTAGCGATTTAAATATTTCTAAAGCATCATAATATCTAAAGGCACCTTCATTTGTCCCAACATCTAAATTGTAATTATATTGTATATAATTTCCATCCTTGTTTTCTATTTTTGAATACAGTCCGGTAGGCTTTCCTCCACTGACCATTCTTATAATAGTTTTGTGGTGAAGTGCTTATTTCGTGGAATAAGCTATTAAAGTTGCTCCTATTTTTATTATCTGGCATTAGTTCACTTGCTGTTGAGTATCCTCCACTTAAATTATTATTATACTCTACATTTTCATATCTCATTCCATCATATGTAAATCTAATTTTATATTTTACCATTGGATTTATTTTTTGGAATCCATATTCTCCTTGAGCATCAGTCCTTGTTGTAGAAACGACCTTATTATATGTTGGGGAACCAATTGTGTAGTCTATCAGCTCTACCTGCACTCCTCCCATACTTAAAGATCCCTTATTTTGATTATTTCCAAAATCTCCAACTTTATCACTTGGTAGTGACTGCCATACATTTCCTCCAATATACATATTGACTTCTTTGTTTGGCAGAGTTAGGCTACTTGAACCTGTTCCATGCGAACCGTATGATAATACTACTGCTGGCTGAATTTTTTGAATAGATGGTACATTTACTGTTATATCTGTAATTCTTACACCTAAATGAACTTCTGCGCTAGTTAAATAAGCATCTAATGCCTTTAAGCAAGCTAATCTAGCATCTTGAAAATTTTTTTCATGATACCAATCTGAAGTATAATTGAAAGATAATCCCGCAACATTAGTATTTAATTGTATTCTATATTTGTATTGAGTTGCTTCACTTACGGTATGTGAAAGATCATTTTGATGGTCATCTACCGATTTCTGTAAACTTTTCAATGCTTCTGCAGTCATGTTTGGCGACCTTACCCAAAGCATTCCACAATCTTGACACTGATATACATATCTAGTATCCTGGTGAGTCAATGTATATGTTGGAGGTGTTGCTCCCTCAATAAATGTACCTCTTGCCCACATTCCGTGCAGCAGATGTAATCTGTACATCCCCTTTTGATACTGAACCTTCCCAACTTCCTACCGCTCCAGCAATAAAACCTGCTAAAACACCTTGCAAAGAATCATTAAAAGTCTCTAATAATTCCTCATTTTCATAAACACCTTCTATATGAACACCATGCCCTTTTGATTGAATTAGCCAAGATTTTTCGCTTTCTTTAATTAGTACATAATTTAATGAGTCAACTGCATCTCTTAAATAACTACAATTGTCTTGCATCATTTTAAATTCCATTGATGTAGACTTATGAGTAACAAATGATCCTCCAAATTTTGTCCAATAATTTATTGATACTGAAGGAGTTATATATTCTACTATATCTTCAGTAAGTGTAGTTGTATATCTAACATAAAATTCTTGTCCAAATCTTGGGAAACTTATTGGGCTTCCTCCACTATCTAATACTTGTACTCCACTACTTTTACTTCCACCGCCTTGAAATTTTACATTTGCTGAAAAAGAGCCTTGACAGAACTCTGCTACACCTGTTATTTCACTATATACTAGATCTCTCATCGTACCACTACCAGTTCCACCTACATATCCATTATCACCATTTGTTATATCTATTTTATAAGGTCCTACTGTATAAGTCTTTGCATTTTGATCTACCATTATTTTAATGTTTGAGGCACTTGTTTGGTCAATTAAATGTAATCCTCCACCTTGTAGTGCTTGATATGCAAAGTTTGCCCATTTATATGATCGCGCCATTAATCCACCATCACCAGCTGAATACGCATTAGCTGAGTTTACTACTTCTAGTGGATGTCCCCCGATTTACTCCACCAAATTGCCAAGATGCCCAAACTAGTAGCTGAATATCTCTTTGACTTGCGCCATGAGCTTTAGCATAGGCAATGCTTTGAGGAATTGCTCCTGATTTTAACACTGCACCAAAGTTTACTGTTTCCTCAACAGCTGATGTGCCTTTATTATCTGGTAAAATCGGCTCACTTTCGCTATATGATTTTCTCAAACTTAAGGCCCATTGTTCAGCACCACAATATGTTTCACCGCCAACGAAATAATACATTGCATCACAATTTCCTGAACCTGTAAGTCCTCCTCCTGCTTTTGCTGTGATATCTTTTACATTTTGCATGTTGTTATCTGATTTTTTTACATTAAGTAATTTTCCACTTTCAATCATAGCTAAAACTATTGCAGAAACTACCAATAAAATTGCACAAACTTCTTTTATTGCCTTTTTCAACTTTGGAATGCCTCCTTTCTTTTGTTATCTATTAATAAATTTATATACTCCTAATCCTATTAAAGCTATTATTCCTAATATACTTATAGATATTACAGTAACTTGTGCCCATTCTTCTGCTCTATTTCCAACTATAATATCTGCCATTTTATTATCTTTTTCTTCTAAGTTTAATATCTTTGTAGTTACTCCGTATTTATTATATGTTTCTTTTATTTCTGCTGAGCTATGTAATAATTCTTTTTCATCTGTATTTATGTCTTTTACTAAAATTAATTTTAAATCTATAGTTTCTCCTGGTTGTAATGCTGTATTCGCAATTGAATTATTGACAACCTGTCCATCGCTATTAATATACCAATCTTCATTTAATTCAGAAATAAATTGCATTCCTTTTGGTATATTACTTACTACTTTAGTAGCATAACCTTCAACATTTCCCTCGTTTGTAATTTTATATAAATATTCAATTACTAAAGTAGAATTTTTCTTTTTATTTAATTTTACACTTGCTTTGCTAGTAGTTAAATCATATGTACTTGAATTTTTTCCATCGATTACACTGATTTTAGATATTGTATTAATTAATTGAATACTAAAGTTTTCAATATCTTTTAATCCTAAGTCTATGTTATACACATTTTCCCCACTAATTGTTAATATATTAGTAGTTGCCTTTTTGTCATTAGCTTCTATGAAATCTGAATCTTCATTTTGAGATAAATTATCCATTTTATAATTTGATAATCTATAAGCTTCATTATCATAATTAGCTATTATTAAATATTGCCCATTTGGAAGATTTTCAAATCTATATTCTCCATTGTCGTTTGTATAAACTTTAATGTTTTCTCCATTTTTATCTTTTAAGATTGTATTTTGAATTACATCATATATCTCTAATGGAACTTTAGAAAGTCCCACTTCACTTTCGTCATACTTAGAATTTTTATTTTCGTCATACCATATTTTACCTGAGATTGAATATATATTTTCGTTATCACTATTGTTTTCTTCTGTTATTACTGTATTATAGTTAGATGTTCCTACTACTTCATTTTTTATAGAATTCATATTAATTGCAGTGTTGTTTATTCTTACATCTAATTTACTTTCTACTTGCTTTACTTGTCCGATACTATCTAATATGTAAGGTTTAGCTACTACTGTTAATTTAAGAGTTTCTCCTGCTTTTATTGTTTCTTCTAAATTTAATAGATTTGATATGGTTTTATTATCATATGTGTAGCCAATATTACCATTTTTCATTGTGTAGCTTAACAATTTTAATTCATTAGGAAGTACACCATCTATGTTGATTTTAGCGTCTTTTTTAGTTTCATTTTTGATATTTAAGTAATATTCTATAGTGTCTGTATCTAGCATCCTTCCTGTTATGTTACTAGTTAAGCTAGCTGAAAAACCTTTTAAGTCAATAACTTCTAGTGTCAATTTATTAGAATTAATTTCTTTTTCCATTCCATCAAAGCTTCCTACTGCATAAACTGTAATAGGTTGATTAACTTCTTCAGTATATGCTACTTTAGCTTCAATTTGGTAATATTTTGTTATATCTAAAGTTTCTATATTATAAGTTATTGTTCTTGTAGCTTCATCATATATTCCACCGTCAAATTTTGTTAGTTCAATATATTTTGGAATATATACTTTTATTGAAACATTTTCTAAACTTTCAAATTTATTATTGTATACTGCTAAGCTATAAGTTATTGTCATATCATCTCGTACTTCTTTTTTTGCTGTTTGATTACTTAACCTAATACTTAAAGTTCCTTCAATTATTGTATTTTCAAATGATGCTGTTGAACTTTCTAACATATTTTCAGCTGTAAGTTCTGTTCTAAGTGAATATGGAGTTTCTGTTCTAATAATCATATTGGGAACTATGATTACAACTATGTCTTTAGTTTCTCCAGGTTCTATTTTTTCAATTGTTTTTATTAATTCCTCTGTATCATCAAGATGATTATTATACAAATCATATTCTTCATTGTATTCTTCTATATAGAACTCTGTATTTTCTGGTCTGACTATTTTCAAACTCACATTTTCAGCTGCTTTTCTACCAGTATTTGTTGCATGAATCGTGTATTGTATATAATCTCCTGCATGTACTTTATCTCCGCTCTTTATTACCTCATCTGTATAGAAGTTTCTAGCTGTTATTTCTGTTTTTATTATTGGTATGTTTTCTGTAGCAATATTAAGCTTTTTAGAGTTTATTACATTAGTTGTTATGCCATCTTCTGAGTTGTTATCATAATAAACTGCAAAAGTTGAAACTGCATTATTTTCATAATCTATATTTTGTGGAGTTTTGTCGTTATAACTAAATTCAATTCTTTGTGCTGGTATAACCTCATTTTTTGCAACTATTAAGAAAGATTTTGTCGTTGCTTTTGGTTCGGTTTGCCATCCATTGCTCTCATCATTTAAATTATAATTTGCATTTCCATTGTCTGAATAATATATGTCTGCAAATAATCCTTTTACTTCTATTCCTCCTACTATACTTGTTGTAAATGTTGATTTTAGATCTTTATTACTTTGATCTGCTAATGCTGTTTCTTGTGCAGGTATTCTTCCTAGTATTCTCACATTGTTGGTACTTCCTTGTAAGTTACTAACAATAATTCCACCTAACTTTATTTGTTTTTCTTTGTCATTCGCAGCAATTTGAACTGTAGCATCATCACTTATTGCAGTTATTGTTTGATTTAAAGTTCCATAATTAGCTGTTACAAATCCTGTAGGAGCAACAATTTTTATTGGTGTAGAAACTGACTTAATTTCATTTCTTGCCAAGTTAGTATATTGTAATATAATATTTTCTTCTGAACTTACTGAAAAATTGTCTAATGTTAAATCTGCTACTATTCTTACTATAGTTCCGTCTGCTGTAGGAACATTAGAATATTGAGTTTGTGTTCCTTCTAATTTTAAGTATATTTGTTTTCCAATTAACTTAAAGTCTACTGGAACTAATTCATTTTCATAAATTAATTTTGCATCTTTTAAAGATATATTTGATATTTTATCTGGTAAAGTTATTAATAGTTCTGGATTTGTATATAGTGCATCTGAAATATCATTTTTTTCTAGTGTTGCTGTAATTGTAACATCTTCATTAGTTATTATAGTTGATAAGCTTTCCTTATTAATAGTAATACTTGCATTGGATTGTGGTTCTATTAATGAAATATTTTTTTCTACATAATTATGTGATATTTCTTGTCCTTGGAAAAATCCTATTACATCTATAGAATTTTTTATCTGGTCTACTGTTGCTAGTGATTCTTTTGTATAGCTTAAGTTTGGATTAATTGCTTTTTCAAAGAATAAATTAATATCTCCTTCTTGAATAGGTTTGCTTATTATGTACTTTATTCCATAGTTATTTATTTCTACTTCTAAATTATCTTTATTAAGAATTCCTAGTTCTAAATCTTTTCCATCTAAAACTTTTATATATCCTTCTTCACCTAAAATCTTTAATAATTCTTCTCTATCTATAGATACTTTCTTATTAATTGTTTCAAAATTTGATTGATATTCTATAACATGTATTTCGTCTACAAAATCTATTAATCCAATGTTTATTTTATAACTTGATTTGTATGGTGTTTCTAATTTATCTTCTTTCCTATTAAGATTAGTATACATGTATCCTTTATTTATATTGTTATCACCAATAATTGAACTTTCTATTAAGTTTCCTACATTGTCTTTTGCTTGATAATCAAATTTATCTGTTCTTGCCTCTATACTTTTTTCTGAAATTGTTTTTAATGAAACCGCACCTATAGTTTCTATATTAGTTTCATCAATTTGTGTATCATAAATATATGTTACAATATATTCGTCATTCGAATTCCAAGTTGTTTTATTTTCATTAATAAATTTTTTAGATATTGTTACTATTTGATTTTGGTAAGTATAATCTATATTTTCACCCGTTACAATTACTTTATTTGGTTCTTTTGCATTTATTATTGGTGCTAGTATTTGTACACTTTTTTCGGTTATTGGAATTGTATTTCCTTCTATTCCACTTGTTACAGCAAAGCTAATAAGTGTTTTATTTTCATATTTTAAATATCTTTTTAATTCTTGCTTTATAAATCCTTTAGCTTCAGTATCCCATTTTATTCGCTGTGTAATCTCTTTGCTTACACTTTCTTCATTACCATCTGAGTTCACATATATTGCTTCTAATTTTATTTTGCTATCTTTATCAAAATAGTCAATATCCATATTATCTTGTTTTTCAAATCTAATAGGAATTTTGAAATCCAATGATTCATTACTATTTACTTGTTCTAATTCAAACTTGTTTTTATCAGTTTTATTAATATTTTCATTTTCAACATTGCCAATTTCAAAATTATTGTTTTCAATAGTTATATTTCCGCTTTTAATATATCCATCATTTAATACAGATAACTTTATGTCTATACCTAAATTTTCATTAATATTAGCTGTATATGAATATTCGTTTTTTACTCTTGCATCAAATATAATGTTTTCGTTGTTTTTTGTTTTTGGAGTTTCACTTGCAGCATAAACAAGGGCTGGCATTAAATTTGTACCAACAAGTGTTATTGCTGTTATTGCTGATGTAATTTTTCTTAAAAATTTGTGCATTTATTTCTCCTTTCATATTTTGCCTTGCTTATTTGACTAATTTATCTGTTTTAATTGCTATTGACTATATTTTGATATTTAATCATATTTATACTAAAACATTAATTTTATTTTTTCAACATTATATTTTTTACTATTTCTTATAGCCCTTTACGGAAGCTCTTTCCCAGCTTCTAATGTTAAATTTATGTTACATTTTTGTTGTATTTTGTCTTGATTTACTGTTTTTTTAGGCTGTAATTTGTGTATGCGTAAATATTTTTTCAGTAATATTTTCTTTAATCTTTTTAGATTTTTATTAAAATATTTTGTAACACTTTTATTTTTTTCTCATATAATATTATAGTTATACTTTATATTAGGAGGATTTATGGATAATAACGAAATGAATGAAATGTTTAAAAAGGCTCAATATATGATACAAAATAATCAAATTCCTGATGATATTAAGAAAATGGTAAGTAACTTTCAAAAATCAAATACATACAATCATAATAATAGTAATGGCACTAACAGCAATAATAGTTATAGCAATAATTTAAATAGCTTTAATAATAACAAAGCTAATAACAATTCCAATCAAAATAATTCCATACCAAATATTGATATGGAAACTTTTATGAAAATTCAAAATATAATGTATAAGATGCAGAACTCTGAAGATGATGACATGAGCAAATTATTACTTTCTTTAAAACCCTATCTTAGAGATGGCAGAAAAGATAAGGTTGATGAGTATATTAAACTAATAAAAATGGGTAAAATGACTGAACTTTTAAATCTTTTTGGAAATGATAAAAAATAGATTTTTGGCGGTGATAATAAATGATTTTTGATAATATAATGCAAATAGATGAAAGCGGGTGCATTCATCTATTTGGCTTTACTTTATATACTGATGATTTATTAATTATAGCTATTTTATTTTTTCTGTATATACAACGAGTTAGTGATAAATTACTTTATATTGCACTAATTTTGTTGCTTCTTTCTAATTAAATTTTTTTCATTTAACGATAAACATTTATTATTACACATTTAATATTTATCTAATTTATATATTTTGCTATCTAATAGTTTGCATAAATGATGAAATTGTTGTGTCTTCAGTGATTTGTGATGCGTTCATACCTAAATATTGTGCAAATATTGCTCTTGCAACTGGTGCAGTATAACCTCCATGAGCACCATCTTTAACATATACTGCTACTGCGATTTCTGGGTCATCAAATGGTGCAAATCCAATAAACCATGCATTAGTTCCTGTATTTGTAGATGCAGAACCTGTTTTTCCTCCAACTTCTATATTAAAATCTCTAAAGTATGAGTATGCTGTTCCTGCATCATCACTTGTAACACCTTTCATTCCTTGCCTTATGGCTGCTAATATTTCTGCACTTAGTTCCGTCTGGATTATTTATTGATTTTATAATGCTTACATCTATATTTTTTCCACCATTTGCAAGCATTGCTGTATATTTTGCCATTTGCAAAGGTGTGAAATCGTTATATAATTGCCCTATTGCACTTTGGATTGTTTTTCCTCCTGTCCATTCGCTGTCAACTTGTGGCCCTGACAAAGTACCAGAGATTTCGTCTGGCAGCTCTATTCCTGTTTTTTGGCCTAATCCAAAGGCACTAGCTACTTCCGTAAGTTTTTCTATTCCGGCTCTCCTTCCAGTTTCATAAAAGAAATAGTTGCATGAATGCTCTATTGCTTGTACTACATTTTGCCAGCCATGCCCTCCTCTAGCCCAACAAGTTGGTTGATAGTCATTATAATATGTGTACCTATATGTGTCATTGATTTTTGTATTTAAGTCAATTGCTCCACTTTCTAATCCTGCTATTGCAGTTACTAACTTAAAAGTAGAACCAGGAGCAGATTTATCTGATATTGCTTTATTTACTAATGGATGTCTTCCATCATTTAAATAGTTATTCCAGTTTTCTTGACTAATTCCATCCGTAAATAAAGATGGATTGTAATTTGGATAACTAGCCATTGCTAGTATTTCTCCAGTTTTTACATTTATTACTACTGCTGAACCTTCATTAGCATTTGCTACTTCTCCTAGCTTTCCGCTTCTCATATCTTCCATATTTTTAGCTAGTGCTTCTTCTGTAGCTTTTTGTAAATCAGCATCTATTGTAAGTACAACATCACTTCCTGTGATTGCTTCTTGTGAAATGTATTCATCTGTTACTACTCCTTCCACAGACATATCAACTTGTCTAATTCCATCTGTACCTCTAAGATATTTTTCAAAAACTTTCTCTACTCCTGTTTTTCCTATTATGTCTGTTTGCTCATAATCAGGATTTGCTTTCAGCTCATCAGATGATATTGGTCCTACATATCCTATAATATGTGATGCAAGTTCTCCAAATGGATATGAAACTGTTGGCTCAATATAAGTGCTTATTCCAGGAAAACTTGTTCCCATTTCGTTAAATTTTGCATAACTGGTGTTACTTATATTACTTGCAAGCTTTACAGATTTTGTATTACTATATCCATCTTTTTCAATTAAGTATCTTAGAGTAATTATTTTTCTAGCATCTTGAACATTTTCACAATTGACTTTATATTTTTCTTTATAGTAATTAAAACAAGCTTCTGCATCAAAAGATGCATCTATATCATTACTTTCTTTCCATGATTCTACATTTATATTCTTGAATTCATATGGCTCCACAGTTATTGGGAAATTATCTATGTATTTATCTCCATTTTCTTCAAGTGTTTTTGCTGTAAGTAAAAGTGCGTTATTTAAAGTTTCCGTATCTATTTTTGTTTTATAGATTTCCACATTATATAACATAGTTGTGGATACTAGTTTATTTCCTGTTGAATCAAGTATATTTCCTCTTGCAGCTGTAATAGTTTTTTCTCTAGTAAGTCTTGTGTTTGAAGTTTGTCTATATTCTTCTCCTTTAACAATTTGCAAGTTAAATAGAGTAACTAGCAATACAATGCCAATTATATACACTAATGCTATTAAAATATTAAATCTTAGCTTAGTATTTCTTTTCTCTTTCATCCTTCTCCTCACACGCTTTTTAATTGCTTTTTATATATTTCAGAAATATCTTGTTAATATCTTTTTATTCTTAAATAAGTTTTCTATATAATATCCTAGTTTCTTAATTCCCGGATAGAATATTATTACTAAAAATACATTGAATATCGTTTCTATTATTACCATAAGAGAAAATTCTAAAATCTGAACTTCTATATGCTGACTTAAAATGCTTACTACATACGAACATATTTCGTATATAATAGTAGCTCCTGCGGTCATTAGTATTATTGTTACTCTACTGTCTTTTGAAAAATTTTTGTCAAAATATTCTCCTAGTAGGCCTATTATTCCCAGTAGAATTCCTGTAAAAATTGTACCTCTTCCTATTAGTATATCTAATATAAATCCGAATATAAGTCCAAATATTCCGCCAATCTTCTTTCCCGCAAATAATCCTAAGAACAAAGCAAGTATTACAAATAAATTTGGCATAATTCCTCTTATTGTAAACCATGAGAAAAAATTGATTTGTAAAAAATATATTACTACAAATAATAATAAAATTATTAATATGCCTTTAAATTTTTTCAATTTTTCCCCTTTCTATATACTTATTTATTAAATTTAGTATATTTTAATGCTACATCTCACTATTGTCCTGTTATAACTAATACAGTTTCTAGTCTTGAAAAATCAGTTGATGGACTAACATTTGCATATCTATCTAATTCATTTTTTGTGTTTACTACTTCTGATATTGTTCCAATTAGTATACCTTTAGGAAATATTCCACCAAAACCTGAGGTAACAACTTGGTCTCCTTGTAATATACTTGTTTCTACTGGAATTGTAGTTGCTTTTAACTTTGCATTTTCTCCTAAAATTCCTTTTAATAATATGCTTTCAGATGCTGTTGAAATTGTTGCACTTACTGTACTTGCTGTATCAATAATTGTCTGTACTTTTGAAGTACTATCAGTTACAGAAAGCACCTTTCCAACTAATCCTGATGCTGATATTACTGGCATATTTTCTTCAACTCCATCATTCTTTCCAACATTTATTACAATAATTTTTTCATAATTGCTAAAGCTTCTTTCGATTACATTTGATGGTACAGTTGTATAATTGACATATTTATTTTTTAAATTTACATACTCTTTAAGAGTATTATTTTCTGATTTTAAAATTTCTAACTCTCGTAC
This sequence comes from uncultured Clostridia bacterium, assembly GCA_947627825.1. The sequence goes on along the minus strand of CANQXO010000002.1, from coordinate 14,363 downwards.
TTGCTCTTTTAGTTTTGAATTTTCATTTTTTAATCCTGTATTTTCTTCTTTTAGAGCGTCAATATCACTTATTTGTTGTTCATTTCCCGCAAGTTTATTTTTTATATATACAACACCATTTTGAATTGGCATAAAAAATTTACTAATAACAGTTTGGATGTTTTGCATTTGACCTGTTCCAATATTAGAAACAATCACTATAATTATTAAAACAATAACTGTAATAATAATTCCAATTATGCTTGTTTTATTTTTCATATTGTCCTCCTCTTGTTATTAGTAAAGTTTTAAATTTTATTTCTTCTGTTTAATAAAACCTTTTTTAGCTTATCAAAATTTTCAAGTGTTTTTCCTGTACCGACATGCAACACATTCCAATGGTGAGTCTGCTATGAATGTTTTTACTCCTGTTTTTTGCGCAACTAACACATCTAAATTTCTTATTAAAGCTCCTCCGCCTGAAATATAAATTCCATTTTGAAATATATCTGATGCAAGTTCTGGAGGAGTGTTTGATAGCGTATTTATTATTGCTTCTACTATTTCGGATATCGGTTTTTGCATTGCTTCTTCAATCTGTTTTGAAGAAATTTCTATATTTTTTGGAAGCCCTGAGTCAATATCTCTACCTCTTATTTCTTTTGTTATTTCTGTTACTAGGGGTACTGCACATCCAAGTTCGATTTTTAAATTTTCGGCTTGGGCCAGTCCTATTACAATATTCTCTTTTCTTTTTAGATATGATACTATTGCTTCATCTATTGCATCTCCTGCTACTTTAATTGATGTTGCAGTGACACTTCCTCCTAATGCAATTACTGCTACTTCAGTTGTTCCTCCTCCTATGTCAACAATTAACTTTCCACTTGCCTCTAGAACATTTAAACCTGCTCCTATAGCAGAAGCCATTGGCTCATCTATCAGATATACTTCTTTTGCACCAGCTTGTAAGAAAGCTTCTTGTACAGCTCTTTCTTCAACTTCAGTTATTCCTGATGGTACACCTACTACTACTCTTGGCTTTCCTGCATTGTACTTTTTGCAAACTTTCCTAAGCATATTTTTTAACATAAGTCCAGTTGACGAAAAATCTGCAATAACACCATCTTTCATCGGTCTTACTGCACGAATATTTTCAGGAGTTCTTCCTAGCATTTCTTTTGCTTCTAATCCTGTTGATATTATATCAGATGTTGCATTATCTATTGCAACAACAGATGGTTCTCTTAATACAATACCTTTACCTTTTAAAGTAATTAAAATATTCGCTGTTCCTAAATCTATACCAATGTCTTTTGAACTAAAGTCTAATAATTTCATTTTATAAAATCCCTTCTTGCAAATATGCTTTCATATCGATCATATCCAATTACGATATGGTCGAGCAATTTTATTTCAAGTAGTGCTGATGCTTGCATTAGTTTCTTCGTAAACTCAAAATCTTGTTTACTTGGCGTTGGGTCACCACTTGGATGATTATGTACTACTATCATTCTATTTGCTTGTAATCTAATTACTTCTATTAAAATTTGCTTTATTCCTACTGTAATATGATCAGTTTCCCCATTTGCAATATCAACTATTTTTATTATATTGTTCTTACTATTTAATACTATTAATTTTAGGATTTCTTGTTTTACAAATTTAAACTCATCAAAAAATAAATTAGCAACATCTTTTGGATATTTTACTTGTATTCCAATGTTATATTCTTGATTCATCCTTTTTGCTAATTCGCATACTGCCTTTAATTGAATTGCTTTTACATTTCCAATTCCTTTTATTTTTTTTAGTTCTGCAAGTGATAATACTTGCAGGCCTTTTAGTGAATCTGACATCAAAAGAATTCTATTTGCAACATCAATAGAATTTTCTTCTTTTGTTCCATTTTTTATAATTATTGCCAATAGTTCTGCATCTGATAACATCTTTTCACCGTATTTTTCTAATTTTTCATAAGGTCTTTCTTTTATTGGCAACTCTTTCATTTTAAGTGGCATGAATTTTCCTTTCTTGCCCCCAAAAAACTAAAATTTTCTGTATAAGAAAATGGCTATTACTAATCCCACTATGCTTGATATATTGATAGTAAACATTATACCAAAGGTTAGCTGTACTACGCCTAAGTTTAATGTTATTGGTTGTGGTATACCAAAATCTTGCCCATAAGCAAGCCAATTAAGCCATGATACACCTCTTGTTAGTTCTCCTATTAATCCTCCTATAACTAGTCCACAAAGTATAAATATTATTAATACTAAAGTTCCTTTTTCTCTTACAGACATTTTTTTACCTCCACTTCTTTTGTTTGAAAATCTCTACGGAAATTACTTTTTTATAAAGGTATTATATATGTATTTGGATTTTTTTTCAAGTTATTTTAATAAAAAGTATTTCTTTTTTAAAATTAATATGTTATATTATATTTTACATAGGAGGATAAAAGTGAGATTTCAAAAGCTTAGTGAGAACAAACTTAAGATATTTATATCAAGTAGTGAATTGCCAATTAGTGGCAGTTTTGATAACTTTATAGCTAATTCTTTAAAAGCAAAAGACTCTTTCTTAGATATACTAGAAAGAGCCTATGACGAAGTGGGCTTTAATACCACAGATTATAAAATTAAAATTGATGCTGTTGCACTTATGAATGGTGATTTTGTCCTTATAGTAACTAAACTCGTTAAGCTTAATATTAAACGAAAAGTTGCCGTTCCTAAAGTTGTCCATAAAAATATAAGTTCTAACAATATTAATTTAACAAATTATAATTCTACTATTGCTATATATGAGTATGAAAACTTTGATGATTTTTGCAATTTTTGTGCTTTTTTAAAAAAGGTTAATATAACAGACCTATCTTCTTTTGCAAAATGTATTGAGTTATACTTATATAACAAAAAATACTACTTAGCCATTTCAAATATTAATACTAATTACAAGAAAATAAGCAACATCTATAGCTATATTACAGAGTTTGGCAAATATTTTTCGAGCAAGGATTTATTTTACTCTGTTTTGCATGAAAAGTCAAATTTAATTATTAAGAATAATGCTATAGAAATATGCCAAAGAGATTTATTGTAAGATTTCTAAACCTGCAAATCTTGCCATAAGTCTTTTATGCCCTGCTTTTTCAAAGTCTATATCAACCTTTATATCATCTTCTTCATTTTCTAACTTTGTAATTATTCCTTCTCCAAATTTTTTATGATAAATTCTTTGTCCAACTTTGTATTTACTAATGTCTGTTTCATTTGTTTTTTTAGCTTGAATAGATGCTAAAAAACTTTCAGCTGTTCTTCCAAAATTAGCACTATTTTTTCCTTCGTATGAACTTTTTTCTGCAAATTCATCATTACCTAATTTATAAGTCGTAATCTTACTTTCATAAGAATTAAATCCTCTTTTTCCGCTATAATTCCAGCCAAAATTAGTGTCTTCAAACTCATCTTCTTTTTCTTGCATTGCATCTTCATATCCGTCTAAAATATCTTCAGGTATTTCCTTTAAAAATCTTGAAGGTGGGTTATAACTAGTTGAGCCAAAAATAGTTCTTCTTCTAGCAAAAGTTAAAAATAAATTTTGTTTTGCTCTAGTTATACCAACATAAAATAATCTTCTTTCTTCTTCTATATCAGCAGGATTATCCATTGATTGATGCCCTGGAAAAATGCCTTCTTCTAATCCAACTAAAAATACTGCTGGATATTCAAGTCCCTTTGCACTATGTAATGTCATTAAAGTTACAACTTCATTTGAATCTTCTAAATTATCTGTGTCACTTGACAAAGAAATTCCATTTAAAAATTCCATTAGAGATTGGTCTGCTGATTCTTTTTCAAACTCATTAGCGACAGTTAAAAGTTCCTCTATGTTTTGTATTCTACTTTCTGCTTCTACTGTTTTTTCATCCTCTAATGACTTTAAGTATCCTGTTTTATTTAGAGTTTGTGTAATCAAATCGGATATTGGTACTTCTAGGTTTTTTAGTTCCTCAATTGCATTTACAAAATCTCTTGTATTATTATATATTCTTGGTATAAATTGGTCTGCTCGTTTTATTATTTCATACATAGAAGTTTCTTCTTTTATTGCTATTTCTCTAACATTATCAAGACTTGTCCTTCCAACACCTCTTTTAGGTTCATTTATAATTCTTTCCAAAGATATATTATCAGACTGATTTGCAATTACCCTTAAATATGCAATTATATCTTTTATTTCTTTTCTTTCATAGAATTTTAATCCACCTACTATATTATATGGGATATTTTCAATTCTAAGTTTATCTTCCAATGCTCTTGACTGAGAATTCATTCTATAAAGTACTGCAAAATCAGAATATTTATAATATTCTTCTCTTTTTAACCTATGAATTTGTTCTATAATAAAGTTTGCCTCTCCATATTCATCATCTCCACAAAATACAAAAGGTAAACTTCCTTGCTCATTTTCTGTCCAAAGTTTTTTATCATACTTGTTCTCGTTATGTTTTATTACTGCATTTGCAGCTTTTAATATATTTCCTGTACAACGATAATTTTGTTCTAGTTTTATTATTTTAGTTCCTGGAAAATCTTTCTCAAAGTTTAGAATATTGGAAATATCAGCTCCTCTAAAGCTATAAATTCCTTGATCATTATCACCTACAACAGTAATGTTTCCATATCTTGATGCAAGCAAAGTTACCAATGTAAATTGAGATTTATTTGTATCTTGATATTCATCCACTAAAATGTATTTAAATTTTTCAGAATAATATTCTAATACATCTGGATTTTCCATTAGAATTTTAATAGTAAAGTTAATAATATCATCAAAATCTATTGCATTATTTTCTTTTAGTCTTTTTTGATATAATGTATAAACTTTGCCTATTATTTCTTTTCTATAGTCTCCTGAGTATTTAAAGTTATACTGTTCTGGTTCAAGCATCTCATTTTTTGCATTACTGATTTCATTTAAAACTGACTTTTCCGTAAACATTTTTGAATCTATATTAAGCTCTTTTAAGCAATTTTTTATAACTGTTTTTTGATCTGTAGTATCAAAAATTGCAAAACTCGTATCAAATCCTAATCTATCAATAAATTTTCTAAGAATTCTTACGCAAATTGAATGAAATGTTCCAAGCCATAAATCGTTTATATTTTCCCCAATCAAGCTAGACGATCTTTCTTTCATCTCATTTGCAGCCTTATTTGTAAATGTTATTGCAAGTACATTCCATGGTTTTACCTTTTTTTCTTGTAAAAGATATGCTATTTTGTATGTTAAAACTTTAGTCTTTCCGCTTCCTGCTCCTGCAATAACTAAACATGGTCCTTCTGTATATTCTACCGCTTCTTTTTGTTTTGGATTAAGTTCTTCAAGTAAACTTTGCATTTATATATTCCTCTCTTATGCTATATTTTTTGATAGGTCTTTTAATAAATTAGTATTGTCTTCCCCAAACTACCATTTTATTTGCCTCTTTTCCACAACAAACGCAACTATTGTTTATTATATTTTGTTCAAATGGAATACATCTTGATTTGGCTCCTGTTAGTTCTCTTATTTTGTCCTCACATTCTTTGCTACCACACCACATTGCTTTTATAAATCCTTGGTTTTGCTCCATTATTTTTTTTAATTCTTCCATATTAGTTGCTATGCTAGTTTTTTCTTCTAATCTCCTTTTGCACATTTCAAACATATTTTTCTGTATATCATCTAATAACTTTGAAATTTCATTTTCTACATTATCTAATGCCACAGTGATTTTTTCTTGATTGTCTCTTCTAACTAATACACATTGATTATTTTCTATATCTCTTGGTCCTATTTCTAATCTAATAGGAACTCCCTTCATCTCCCAATAATTAAATTTATATCCAGGAGAGTATTTGTCTCTATCATCTACTTTAACTCTAAAAAGATTAGATAACTTATTTTTTAATTCTCCAACCTTTTCAAGAACACCTTCCTTATGTTGTGCAATTGGAACAATTACAATTTGAATAGGTGCAACTTTAGGTGGTAATTTTAGACCTCTGTTATCACCATGTGACATTATCAATCCGCCAATTAGTCTTGTGCTGATTCCCCATGAAGTCTGATAAGCATATTCCTCTTTCCCTTCCCTATTTTGAAATTTTATTTCAAAAGGTTTTGTGAAATTTTGTCCAAAATAATGTGATGTAGCTGTTTGTAAAGCCCTGCCATCATGCATCATACTTTCTATTGTATATGTTGATTCAGCTCCTGCAAATTTTTCACTTTCTGTTTTGATTCCTTTAATTACTGGTATAGCTAATAAATTTTGTACAACATCTGCATATACATCAAGCATTTGGATTGTTCTATCCATGGCTTCTTTCTCAGTTTCGTGAATTGTATGACCTTCTTGCCATAAAAACTCTCTAGATCTTAAAAAAGGTCTAGTCTCTTTTTCCCATCTCAATACATTACACCATTGATTATATACAAAAGGTAAATCTCTCCAAGAGCTTAGCCATTTTGCATACATAGTTGCAAATATAGTTTCTGAAGTAGGTCTTATACATAGCTTTTCATCTAATTGTTCCCCACCCGCTTCTGTAACCCATGCTACTTCTGGTGCAAATCCTTCTACATGATCTTTTTCTTTTTGCAATAGACTTTCTGGAATTAAAACTGGAAAGTATACATTTTCAACTCCTGTTTCCTTAAACTTTTTATCAGTATATTCTTGTATTCGCTCCCAAATCGCATAACCATATGGTTTTATTGCTATGCATCCTTTAGTATCTGCATAATCTGCTAATTCTGCTTTAATTACTATATCTGTATACCATTGTGCAAAATCTTCATCAATATTTGTAATATCTTTTACAAAATCATTGTTATCGCTCATTACACCTTTTCCTTTCATTCTCTTTAATAATGCATTTTAACAGTAAAAATTATATCATCATTATTTTTTTGTGTCAAACTTTTTTACTTGACTTTTCCATGTGATTTATATAATTTTACCTTTTAGGTAGAAGGTGATTATAATGGTATTTTATTTTTTATCCATTTATTATCATTGCGAAAAGTCCTACTAAAAACCCAATCATATTTCCTACGGCTGTGAGCCTTCCTTGATATAATTTATTAGACTCTGGAACAAGTTCTCCTGATACAATATAAAGCATTGCTCCTGCTGCAAATGCTAGACATAGTGCAATAACAGTTATTGATATGTTTCCAACTATTGCTCCTATTAATGCTCCTATTCCTGTTGCAATTCCTGACATTATTACATAAAACATTACTTTAATCGGTTTCATCCCTCCATTTTTCATTGGCACTGCCATTGCTAATCCTTCTGGTACATCATGAAGTGCAATTGCTATTGCTAGTGAAAAACCTAAAGTAGTTGATGCCTCAAATCCCGAACCTATTGCTAACCCCTCTGGTATGTTGTGAAGTGCGAGCCCTATACTTATAATTATTCCTGTTTTTATTAATCCCATATTAGTAGCTCCATTAATTTTAAACTTTTTATTTACTAGACTATCACAACCAATCATTGTTGCAATTCCCAAAATCACACCTAAGAATACTGTATAAACTGTTGTCATTTCTAGAGCTTCTGGAATTAAGTCAAAGCACACAACAGCAAGCATTAATCCAGATGCAAATGCAAGCACAACACTTAAAAATTTATTTGAACTTCTTTTTGAAAATACTCCTATTAACCCTCCAAAAGTAGTTCCTATTGTTCCAAAAAATAAACCAAGCAAAGATATTTTTAACATTTTTTCTCTCCTTGATTTTATTCTATTATTATTTCATAGAAATAGAACAAAAAAAGTACATCCTACTACGGATGTGCTTCTTTTGCCCTTATTATACATTTTTCTCGTGCAAATTATGTCGACTTGTTAATCATTTCCCTGTAGCTTTTCAGCTGTATCTGCAGCAATCAAATTGTCTATCATAAAGTCTATGTTTCCATTTAAAAAACTTTCCATTTGATATACACTAAGTCCAATTCTATGGTCTGTAATTCTTCCTTGAGGATAATTATAAGTTCTTATTTTTTCACTTCTATCAGCATTACCTATTTGACTTCTTCTTTCACTTTCTCTTTCATCATCTCTTTTTGCTTTTTCTATTTCGTAAAGTCTTGATCTTAATAATCTCATTGCATAATCTCTATTTTGAACTTGTGACCTTTCTGTTTGACATTCTGCTACCATACCAGTTGGAATGTGAATTAGTCTAACTGCTGATGAGGTTTTATTAATATGTTGTCCTCCAGCACCAGATGCTCTAAACACTTCCATCTTTATATCTGCTGGATTTATTTCAATGTCTACATCTTCTACTTCTGGCAAAACCGCTACGGAAGCAGTAGATGTATGGATTCTTCCACTTGCTTCTGTTTCTGGAACTCTTTGTACTCTATGAACTCCACTTTCAAATTTTAGTCTACTATATGCGCCTTCTCCTTTTACAATAAATGAAATTTCCTTTATTCCACCAAGTTCGGTAGCATTTTCATTTAGCACTTCCAACTTCCAACCTTTTAAATCGCAGTACATTGAGTACATTCTAAATAAGGTACTTGCAAATAAAGCAGCTTCCTCTCCTCCTGCTCCAGCTCTTATTTCACAAATTACATTTTTGTCATCATCTGGGTCTTTTGGAATTAAAAGTTTCTTTAATTCCTCTTCTAATATAGGAAGCTTTTCTTTTGCTTTTAGCATTTCTTCCTCAGCTAAATCTTTAAGTTCACTATCGTTCATCATTTCTTTTGCATCTTCTAAATCTTTTTGAACTGCTTTATATTCTCTATATTTTTCTACAATCTGCTCAATACTAGAGCGCTCTTTCATCATTTTACGCCATTCATTTTGATTTGAAATTACTTCTGGGTCACTAATTTTTTCCGTAAGCTCATTAAATTTCTTTTCAATTTCCTCTAAATTCTCAAACATACAAACTCCTTATAAACTTTTCTGTTAAAATTTACTTAATTATTATACAACATTTTCGTTATTCTTTCAAGCCCATTAAATTATATATCTAAAGCTTTTTTACATATTTGCTATGCAAAAACATTTCAATTATATAATTATATAATACAAGTTGTAAAAATATAATTAAATATGTTATAATATAAGAGTTTTATAGAATTATGGAAAGGTACTAATTATATGGAAAGATTTAAAGAAACTAAAATTGCTGGCTTTGTTGGTATTATTGGCAATATATTTTTACTTATTATTAAACTTGCAATTGGCTTATTTACTCGTAGTCAAGCCATGATTGCAGATAGTGCAAATAGTGCTAGTGACATTTTTGCATCTACTATGACTTTTCTTGGAGGCAAAATTGCTAGTAAACCCGGTGATAATGACCACAACATGGGACATGGAAAAGCTGAATATCTTTTTTCACTTTTTATCAGCATTGGTATGATTTCTCTTGCAATTAAAATTTTACTTGACTCTGTAAAAAACATTATACAAGGTACAACTTTTACTTTTTCTTGGATACTAGTTTTAGTTTGTGTTGTCACAATTATTACTAAAGCTTCTTTATATTTTTATACAAAATCTTTATCTAAGAAAAATCCTAGCTTGCTTTTAACAGCTAATTTGAAAGATCATAGAAATGACTGTATAGCTACAACCTTTACACTTATATCTACACTTTTAAGTTTAATAAATATTTACTGGTTTGATAATATCGTTGGAATTGGTATTTCTGTATGGATTTGTTATACTGGTGCTAAGATCTTTGTTGAAAGTTATAATATATTAATGGATAAATCTTTGGATGAAAATTATAGAAATATAGTTTTAGATATTATTAAAAAATATCCTGAAATTCAGAAAACAAATCACTTTACTTCTTCTCCTGTTGGTTATAGGTACTTAATTTCTATTACAATTTTTGTTGATGGTAATATGACTACTTTCAAAAGTCATGAAATTGCTGACAAATTAGAAAAAGAATTAAATAAACTTGAATTCGTTTATTTAGCTATTATACATGTTAATCCTATTTAATAAAGTTGTGCACATGCAGAGTGCACAACCTTTTTTTTATTGTATTTTATTATGTTTTTATTTTTTATTATTTTCTATTTTTTATAATTCAACTAAATTATATTTTATTTTTAATTTATCTAACACATACATTTCTCTTTTTGTACATGTAAAAATTAAAATTTGATTATCTATTTGAGTTAAAAATTTCAGTGCAGACTCTAATCTTTCATCATCATAATACGCAAAAGTTTCATCTAAAAAAATCGGTAACTTTTCTGGAGAAATTTCATCAATAACTGAAAGTCTAAGTGCCAGATAAATTTGCTCAATTGTTCCTGTACTCAATAAATCTGCTAAAATATACTTTCCATTATCTAATTCCACCATTATTCCATCATTTAAACTTACTTTTTTATATTTATGGTTTGATAATTTTTCAATATTTTTTGATAAATTATTATTAAATTTTGGAGTTACACTATTTTTCATTTCGGTATATGCATCTTGTAATATTTCTTTTGCTAATTTAAATGCATCATTTTTTTCTTCTAATTTTTCTAAATTATTTTTTTCAATATCTAGCTTTTCTTCTAGTTCTGCAATTTTTTCTATTTTGGGTTCGATATTTTCTAAATTCAATTTTAATTTATGTAATTCAAGATTTAAATTATCTAAATTATTTTTGTTTTCACTTTGAACTTGTTCCAACAATTTATAATTAAATAAATCTTCAATTTCTTTTCCATATATTTTAATTAATTCGTCTTTTTCTTTTTGATTTTTTTCTTTTAATTTTTCTTCTAAATTATTTATTTCTTTTTTTAATTCCAAATTATTATTTTCTAATGCTTCTATTTGTAGTTTTAAATTTTTTGAATTTATTTTTTTATTTTTTATAAAAATAATTAAACTCCATATTATTATTAAACCTATTAGTAAAAAATTTACGATTTTATTTTTTATAAAAATAAAACTTATCATACATAGCAAAATTAACATTGCTAATATACTATAAAAAATAATATTACTTTTTTTATTTTTATTATTTTCTTTTTGCTCTTTTAATTTTTCAATCTTATTTTTATTTTCTTCAAATATTCTTTTTTTTACATCTATTTGTTCTGACTCAGCTCTATTGTTTTTTAAAACTGTATTTATTTTTTCATAAATTACTTGATTATTTTTTTCATATATAATTTCTTCATTTATTTTATTACTTTTTTCTTCTATTGAATATTTTAAATCTTCAATTTCTTTTATATCTTCCAATTCATTTTCATATTTTTTTATATTTTCTTTTGCAATATTAATTGGTCTATCTTGACTTTTTTCTGTTCCAACTTCTGTAAGTAATAATTTATCTAGCTTAGCTATAGACTTTTTATATGATATATCTTCATCTCCGCTTTCTGCTAAGTTAGCTACTTTTTGAATTAATAAATTTTGATTATTGACATCAATTATTGTTTCATTTTGTGAAGCAACTACAGTAGACAAAAGAGTTTCTCTATCTAATTTAATTTGGTCACTAAAAAATAAATTTCCTGTTTTTTTATCTATATTAAAATTATTAGAAATGTCATTTCCATTTTCATCAATTATTTCTGGATTTTTTTTATTAAAATTTCTATACACTTCATATTTTTTATTATTATCTAATTTATAAATAATTTTTCCTGAAAATTCATTTTCGTTCCATGGAAAATATTTTTCATAGTCAGAATATTTTTTTCCATTCTTATTTTTGGAAATATTATAGAATAAATTAATGACAAAATTTAACAGTGTGGATTTTCCTGATTCATTTTTCCCAAAAATAATATTTATTTTTTCTAAGTTAATATTTTTATTAGAAATTTGCCCATAATTATTAATTTTTATTTTTTCTATTTCCAATTTTTGCCTCCGTTTTTTGATTTACTTTTATTATTATTTTTTATGTTTTATTTGTCTGTTTGACAATTTTACAATTTTAGGATTACTTTTTATTTCATATTTCAAATTTGAATTCAAAAATACTTATTGCTTTTTTGATTGTTTTAGTTAATCTTTTGTGTCTGATTTTTATTAATTTCCCTATGTTTTTTAACTTTTTTGCATTTTTGTTTTCGTTTTTCTGTTTTTTGTCTTTTAAGCAAATTGGAGTTTTGTCGATTTTGTGTTCAATTTTCCATTTTAAAAATTTCAAGTTTACATTTTTTTATTCTATAATTTTTCGAAAAATTGTGTTTTTATTTAGTATTTTTTCTAATTTTTTAATTTGTTTTTTGATATTTGTTTTAGTTATTGAGAATTTTTACCAATATTTCTGCCACCTCATCATATTTTTTTTGATTAATTTCATTATTATTTAATTTTTCATTTAATTTTTTTATACTAATTCCTTTTAAAGAATTATTATTTTCTTTTAATTCTATTTTTAAGTTTGTATCATCTTTAATTTTGATAATATTTTTTTGAATTAATTTTAAATTAATGTTAATTGTAAAATTTCTTTCTCCGATTAAATTAATTTTGTATAAATTATTTTCTGTTTTTATCATATTTAATTTTTCTATTAATTCTTCTTCTGAATTTATTTTTGAAATATCAAAATTTATTTCTTTAAATTCTCTATTATCAATTTTAATAAATTCTTTATTTATTTTTTTATTATTTATTTCTCCATAAATAAATCCGTGTTCTCCTAACTCATCAAAACCTAAAGAAATTAATGAGCCTGGATATAAATTATCTCTTTTGTGTATATGTCCTAATGCAATATAATCAAATCCTTTTTTATTTAATTCATTTAAACTAATTGGATTATATATTCCACTTATTTCATTTCCTTCTATTATAGTACCATGTGTAATTAATATATTTATTTTATTTTTTTCTTCAATTTTTATATCATTTAATTGATTTAAATTCATTTCATAATTATTAAAACCATAACCATAAATATTTACATCATCATTTTCCACTTTTTCTACACTTGATGTAAATATTTTTACATTACTTGCCCAGTCATAAGTTTTATAATATGATTTTGTTATATATGGGTCATGATTTCCCGGTGCAATAAATATTTTTGTATTTTTTATTTGTTTAAATAAATTATTTATATAATCAATTGTTGATTTTCTAATATATTGTTGTTCATACAAATCACCACTAATAAATAAATAATCTACTTTATTTTCTTCTATAAAATCAATTACTTTTTTGAATGCTTGTCTTTGTTCTAACCTTCTTGCTTGACCTAAATCAGCTCTATCAGAAATACTTGTAAATGGACAATCAAAGTGAATGTCTGCAATATGTACAAATTTCATTTTTTACCTCTTTATTTTTTTATTTATTTATATCATAAAAACACTTGTTTGTAAATAATATATTAATATTTATTTTAATTTATATTTTATATATTTATTTAATTTATTTATTTAATTTAATTATTTTATTTAATTATTTTATTTATAATTTGATAAAAAATAAAACTTGTTTTTTTCGATTTAATTCTACTCAAAACAAGTTTTTATTTTTTATTTTTTATTTATTTATTTATTCGACAGGTCCAAATAATTCATCAAATTTTGCTTCTAATTCTTTTTGTATATCTATTTCGTCTTCAGGCATTGTAGAACTTTCAATAGATGGCGGTCTTAGTGAATTTAATGTTTCAGTTGGAATTTGGTCCGTTGTTGGTGTAACAATTTCTGTAGGTTTATTTTCATTAACTTCTACTTGATTATCATCATTAAATAAGTCATCTAGCGATTCTACTTTAAAGTCTTGCTCTTTTTCTCCGTCTATTTGATTTCCTGTAAATGGATTATATGGATCATATTTTCTCCATTCACCTCTATCTTCTATATTATAATCATTATGACTTATTCTTACAGGATTTAAATCGTGAGTTATTTTTGATTTATTAAACCAAAAATATTTTTTTGCCATTATTGGCTTAATACCCTTTTCGAAAATTATACAATCGTCATTGTTCATCCTTCTAAGTTCGTCCGGTGTCATTAGTGCTCTTGCCATAATTTGATCTGACTCACTATAACCTCTTCTATCATTCTGATTTGTTCTATTTACAGATTTGCTATAATGTGTAATTGTTTTTTCTCCTAATTCTTTCGAAAAATATTCAACTGTTGCATAAGAGTTACTACCTAAGAAAACATGTGTATCGCAGTTACCTATTATTGTTTCATAAGATTTATCGTATAAAGCTTTCAATTGGTCTAGGTTCTGTAAAATTACACTAAATGAAATTCCTCTACTTCTACTTGTCGATATTTTTTTATCGAAATCCGGTATTTGTCCTATATTAGAAAATTCATCTAATATAAAGAAAGTTTGAAT
>CANQXO010000001.1 GCA_947627825.1 uncultured Clostridia bacterium | reverse complement strand
ACTTAATAATTCCAGACAAAAATCTTACATTATACAATGGAGTTAAGGCTTTTGGTGCAAGTACAATGAAAAAAGGTGAAACAATGGCGAAGATGTATTTTGAAGCTATTGGAAAGCACTATGGCGTTGATATAAAGGTTCCAATAAAAAAACTTCCAAGATGGTTTTTAGAAAAAATATTATATGGAACAGGTGATGAACTAATAGATTTTGAGTATGTATCTCCATTTGGAACTAGAAAGATGAAATCAGCTTTTGAAGGAGTATTACCTACACTTGAAAGAAGGCACAGAGAAACTAAATCGCAAGGAATGATGCAATTTTATGAATTCTATATGAGCGAATCAGAGTGCCCAGAATGTCATGGTGCAAGATTAAAGCCAGAAGTTTTAGCGGTAAGAGTAGGAAGCAAAAACATAAAAGAATTAACAGATTCGTCAGTGGTACATATTAAAGAATATATTAATACATTAAATCTTAGTGAAAAGAATGCAATGATTGCAGACCAAATATTAAAAGAATTAAATAAAAGATTGCAGTTTTTAATTGATGTTGGACTTGACTATTTAACATTATCAAGAAGTGCTGCAACTCTATCTGGAGGAGAGTCTCAAAGAATTAGATTAGCAACTCAAATAGGTTCTGGACTTACAGGGGTAATGTATATTTTAGATGAGCCAAGCATAGGACTTCATCAAAGAGACAATGATAAACTTATAGCAACTTTAAAAAAATTAAGGGATTTAGGAAATTCAGTTATTGTAGTAGAGCATGATACAGATACTATGTATGCAGCTGACCAAGTCATAGATATAGGACCGGGACCGGGTGTGCATGGTGGAAAGGTTATGGCACAAGGAACTGCAGAAGAAATAAAAAATGTAAAAGACTCAATAACAGCACAATACTTAAGTGGTAGAAAACAAATTACAGTTCCAAAACATAGAAGAAAATTAACAGGAAAATATTTAGAAATAGTAAAAGCGTCAGAACATAATTTAAAAGATATTTCTGTTAAAATTCCATTAGGGCAATTTGTATGTGTAACAGGAGTTTCAGGCTCTGGAAAAAGTACATTAGTAAATGAAGTGCTATACAAAAACATAAATAGAATAATTAATAAATCAAACGAAAAAGCTGGAAAATGTAAAGAAGTAAAAGGAATTGAAAACATAGACAAAATCATCAATATTGACCAATCACCAATTGGTAGAACTCCAAGGTCAAATCCGGCTACATATACTGGTGTATTTGATTTTATTAGAGATATTTTTGCAACAACTAATGAAGCAAAAATGAGAGGATATGAAAAAGGTAGATTTAGTTTTAATGTTGAAGGTGGAAGATGTGAGTCTTGCCATGGAGATGGTATAATTAAAATTGAAATGAACTTTTTGTCAGATGTTTATGTGCCTTGTGAAGTTTGTAAAGGAAAAAGATATAATAGGGAAACCTTAGAAGTAAAATATAAAGGAAAGTCAATTGCTGATGTTTTAGATATGACAGTTGAAGAAGCACTAGAATTTTTTGAAAATATTCCAAGAATTAAGCAAAAAATCCAAACTCTTTATGATGTTGGACTTGGCTATATTAAGCTTGGACAGCCATCAACTACACTATCAGGAGGAGAAGCACAAAGAATTAAGCTAGCAACTGAGCTTTCAAAAAGACCAACGGGAAAAACTTTATATATTTTAGATGAACCAACTACAGGACTTCATATTGATGATGTTCACAGATTAATCGACATACTACAAAGGCTTGCAGACAGCGGAAATACAATATTAGTAATAGAACATAACCTAGACTTAATAAAAACAGCAGACTATATTATTGATTTAGGACCTGAAGGTGGAGACAAGGGCGGTGAAATAATTGCAGTAGGAACTCCAGAAAAAGTTTGCAAAAATGAAAGAAGTTATACAGGCAAGTTCTTGAAACCTTACTTGGAAAAGTAGCAAAACAGTAAAAAATAAATTAAATAACAAAATAAAATAAATTAAAATTCTGCGGGTATTTTTACCTTTAAGAATTTTAATTTATTTTTTAAATTTAAGACTTCTTTGAAATTATTTGTTTGAATTATTTTGATTTTGGTTGTTGTTAGAATTATTATTGTTGTTTTTGTTATTGTTTTGGTTATTATTTGATTTTTTTGAATCCTTTGACATACAAAAGCACCTCCAATCGTTTTATAATTTTATTTTTACCCAAAATAAAAAAATTATACTAAAAATAAAAAAAATAAAAAATATACCGAAAGTAAAAGTTATATATAACAAAAATAAAAAATTATACAGCTTGTAAAATCTTTTTTTTTGTTGTATAATGGGCGTAATTTATGAAAGCAAATGGGGGAAAATATAAAAATAATGGAAAGTGAAAATGTAGTAATTGGCGTAGAAGGAATGGTATCATCAGGTAAAAGTTCAATGTGCAAAGAGTTAATAAAATTAATACCAAATGCGATATATTTAGATACAGGATATATTTATAGAGGAATTATTTTAGCAATTTTAAAAAATGGGATTGATTTAAATTCAGCAAAAGGCAATATATTAGGACTTATGAAGCAACTTAATGTAGAGTTTAATGTTGAAGATGGAGTAACTCAAATTTATATTAATGGACAAAAAATTAAAGAAGAAGAAGTTGAAACTTTGGAAAATTCAATGGGCACCTCAAAAACAGCATGCGAATCTAACAATGATGCGTTATATGCATTTGCAAAACAAATAATTGAAAATTACAAAAAACATTTTAACATTATTTTATCAGGTAGAGGTTTAGTAGACATGTACCCAAATATGAATGGACATTTATTCGTAACAGCCGACTTAGATGTAAGGGTACAAAGAAGATATAATCAATACAAGGGTGAATACACTTTAGAGGAAATTCGTAAAACTATAGAAGAAAGAGACAACCTTCACGAAAAAGCAGGATTTAATAAAAAATGTGATTGCACTTTTGAAGTAGACTTAAGCGATTGCAATTCAGCGAAAGAATCGGCAGAAAAAGTTTTAAAAATGTTAAAGGAAAAAGCCATTATAAAATAAGTTAAATGTAAAATCAAAATAAATAAATGACCAACAAAATAAATAAATTACAAATATAACTAATATTTAAAATCAAAATAACAAGAGCATAATAAAAAATAATAAAAAATTAAAACTAAAAGTCATAATAAAAAATGAAAATTATAAAATAATTATAGAGCACAACGAAGTTGAAAACTTGAAATAGAGAGGAATCAATTATGGGAGATTTTGTGAATAAAAAACTAGAAGAATTTAATAAACAAGTTGCAAACAAAAACATAGCTATAATAGGATTAGGAACAAGTAATATTCCACTAATTGATTATTTTCAAAACTTAGGAAGTTCAGTTACTGTATTTGATGATAGGGAAAAAGAGAAGATAGATAATGATATAATTGAAAAGCTTGAAAAACAAAATATAAAATCACACTTTGGAAGCGACAGTTTACAGTTTTTAGTTGGGTACGACTATATTTTTCGTTCTCCAAGTTGTATGCCATGGAAAGAAGAATTACAAAAGGAAGTTCAAAGGGGAGCGATTTTAACAACAGAAATAGAACAAGTGTTAGAACTTAGTCCAAGCCATATTATTGGTGTAACAGGTAGTGATGGAAAAACAACAACAACAACTCTTATATATAAAATATTAGAAAAAGGCGGCTATAAATGTTTCTTGGGTGGAAATATAGGGACACCTTTATTTACTAAAATAAAAGAAATGAGGCCAGAAGATTTTGTCATTTTAGAATTAAGTAGTTTTCAATTAATTGATATGAAAATAAGCCCAGAGATAGCTGTTATAACTAATATTAGTCCTAACCATTTAAATGTCCACAAAGATTATCAAGAATACATTGACAGCAAGAAAAACATATATTTAAGACAAAATGAAAATGGAATTTTAGTAACTAATAAAGATAATGAAATTACTAGAGAATTCTATAAAGACGCACCGGGAAAAATAAGATTTTTTAGTCATAAAGAAATTTTAGATAATGGTGTGATTTTTGATGAAAGAGATAGAATAATAAAAGTATGTGATGATGGAACGAGAAAGCACCTTTTAAAGCAAAAAGATATGCTTTTAAAAGGCGAGCATAACTGCGAAAATGCTTGTGCAGCAATATCTGCAACCATGGGACTAGTAAAAGAAGACGACTTAGTAAATACAATTAAAAACTTCGGAGGAGTTGAGCATAGGTTAGAATTTATAAGAGAATTGCATGGAGTAAAATGGTATAACGATTCTATAGGAACTAGTCCAACTAGAACAATTGCAGGATTAAATTCGTTTGATGAAAAAATAGTATTAATAGCAGGTGGATATGATAAACATTTAGATTATTCTCCAATTGGAAAACCTATTGTAGACAATGTTTCAAAGCTAATTCTTATGGGAGCAACTGCAGATAAGATTTATAATGCAGTTAATGAAGAATTGCAAAAAGAAAACAAAACAATGCCTATATATAAATGCGCTAGCCTTCCAGAGGTTATAAACAAGGCAAGAGAAGTAGCGACAAGTGGAGAAATAGTGCTATTTTCACCAGCAAGTGCAAGTTTTGATTTGTTTAAAAATTTTGAAGAAAGAGGAAATAGATTTAAAGAATTAGTTAATTCATTGTAGATTATTGTAAATGACTGTAATCTCACTATAATTTAAAAGTAATACATTTTAATTATTAAATACGAAAAAAATGTATCAAAAAAATACCTTCTAACATAAATTATTACAGGAGGTATTTTTTATGTATGATGATTATTTTAAAAGTATAATAGGAGGTAGCATTAAGTCGCCAGAATACTATGATACTACATACGATAACCGAACTTATGAACCAAGACAAGTAAATGCCCTAGCAGGATATAATTATTCAAGCAGTCAAATGCAAGAAAAAAACGGATTTGAGGAAGAAAATAAATTGATGGATTTATATCCTGATATTTATAAGGTTGTAACACCAATGGTAGATAAACTTTTAGAAGGCAAGGATATAAATAATTTAGACGAAACAAAACTTGTTAATTGGACTGTTGAAATTTATGATGCACTAGAAGTTGACGAAGCAAAGCAAGCTCAAACGAGCCCAACTAACAACAGTTCTATGATGAGTAATTCAGCTAGCAGTAGTTCCATGATGAGTAATTCAGCTAACACCAGTTCTATGGTAAATAGTTCAGCTAATAGCGGTTCTATGATAAACAGTTTGGCCAATAATAATTCTATGCCAAAAAATCAAAGCACAGTAGTGGGTAATGATGCTGTGTCAAGGACTGCAACAAGTAATGTAAGAAATGTAAATAATTCGGTAAAAATGGAGGAAAACAAAATAAATGAGCCAAAAACAATAGAAGTAGCATCAAGGTATAGAAATTACAAAAATCCGGTACTTAGAGATTTAATCAGAATATTAATATTAGAAAGATTGGGCAAAAATCAAAAACCGCCAAGACCAAGGGCAAGACCATATGACGATTTTAGACCAAATTTTATGCCTATTCCGGATTATAGAAATGCAAATGCTGATGTTTTTAAACCATATACGAATTATTCAAAAACATATTTTGATGTTCCATACCCTGAAGAATAATTTAGCCCAAAATTGGTGTTGATAAAATATTTGACAAATCTCCTTAAGTTTATTAAAATGATATCAGAATAAAAAGGAGTTTTGAATCTAAATGAAATTAACAGAAGAAAAAAGAAGGGAAATATGCAAAACAAATATGAAGCTTTATCCAATCTATATAATGTTTGGATATGACCTACTATTTTATTATGGAATAAAAGTATTATTTTTAAGTGAAGTAAAAGGCATGGTTAATTCACAAATTATGCTTGCTACTTCGCTTTTTGCTGTTTTCACAATATTTTTGCAATTCCCATCGAGTGTTTTAGTAAGCAGAATAGGCAAGAGAAACACAATGATATTAGGCAATATTGTAAATATATTTTCTGTGATATTATATATGGCTTTAAAATCATTTTTTGGGTTAGTAGTGGCACAGCTTTTGTCAGCAATAGCTTTTTCATTCAAAAGTATTTCAGAAGCCAATTTACTCACAATTTCAATACCACCTTCAACAAAATCATCAGACATCTTTACAAGTATAGATAAGAAAGCATATTCAAGATACTGCATTTTTGGTGCAATTTCAACTATTTTATCAGGTTTATTATTTGTTATTAATGGATATTTACCAATGTTTTGCTGCTTGTTATGTGTAATCATTACAACCTTGATATCATTTAATTTTGGTGAACTTGAAGATGTAAAAAAAGATGGATTTACACTTAAAGATTACATTAAAGAGTTAAGGCAGGGATATAAATTTACTATAAATTCTAAAAGGCTTCGCGCATTACTTATAACTATTGGCGCAATAATGCGGAATTATTGCATTAATTGATATTTATCAATTAGCTCTTGTTCAAGGAATTGGAGCAACTGCTATTCAAGTCAGTCTAGCATTTACTGTTTATGAAATCGCTAAAGCAATATCTTCTCGCAATGCACCAACATTTAATAAAAGATTTAAAAATAAATCGCTTACAAATATACTTGCGATTTTTGGAATTTCTTTAATTTTATGTGGAACAATAACAATAATAGAAGTGCCATTTATATTTAAATACTTATGCATATTATTCTTAATAGCAGTAATGGGAGCAATGAATGGAACTTCACAGATTCTTGGAAAAAAATATCTAAATAGTTTTACAAATGCAAATATTCTAACTTGTATATATTCGGCAAAAGCAGTATCTGATAATGTATTTAAAATGATAATTACAGCAGTAGGTTCGTTTATATTAACATTTGCAAATATAGATATTGCAACAATAGTTGTGGGATTAAGTGTATTAATAATTACACTTATACTATCAGCTTACATGAATGGTAGAGTAGGATTAAATCCAGATGAATACACTAAAAAGGATATTTATATAAGAAAATAGAATAAAAACTATTATATATACATATAATATAATAAGCTAACACTAAAGGAGAATATAATGGTTACAGATATGAACTATTGGAGTAAGGTTATAAAGCGTATATTCAGTCTTGCGCTAACTATACTACTCTTGTTTGTAATATTTAAACTATCTGTATTTTATATACCATTTCTCATTGCCTTTGTGTTGGCTCTTTTATTTGAGCCATTAATCAAATTATTTATGAAAAAATTAAAATGGACAAGAAGGGTAAGTTCTATTCTGGTAATCTTTGTTTCGCTTGCAATCATAATTGGAATTATTAGTTGGGGGTTAATTGCTCTTTTCAATGAAGCTACCAATTTACTAGAAAACTCAGGTGAATATGTTGGAAAGGTGCAAGAATTATTTAATAAATTTGTTAGTCAAAATACAATACTTGAAAAATTGCCTATAGATATTTCTAAAAGTATTGAAAGTGCTCAAATAAACCTACTTTCAGGAGTAACAAATGGAATAACAAATTTGCTAATTGGTATAAGAGATTGGATATTAAAAATTCCTAATTTAGTAATGTCCATATTTTTTGTATTAATTTCTTTATATTTTATGTGTACAGATAAAATTTATATAATAGACCAGATTGAGCATCATTTGCCAGTCGTTTGGACTAAGAAAATTGCCAAGCATTTACGAGCAATTACAAAAAAATTAGGAAAATATTTAAGAGCAGAGATAACTCTTGTCTTTATTACATTTTTAATAGCATTAATAGGACTTACAATCTATAAAATAATAGGGCTAAATGTTGGATTTCCACTTCTTATAAGTTTAGGAATAGCTTTTGTAGATGCTCTCCCAATTTTAGGCTCTGGTGCAATTATGGCTCCATGGGCAATAATAGAAGTAATAAACAGTAATTTTAAACTTGGAATAGCAGTATTAAGTTTGTGGGCTATCATGGGAATTGTAAGAAATATATTAGAGCCAAAACTAGTAAGCAAACATATTGGAATACATCCGGTATTTACTTTAGTTGCAATGTATACAGGGTATAAACTTATTGGATTTTTTGGATTGATTTTAGGACCAATTCTTTTAATTGTTTTAAAGGAAATATATACTCCTTTAATAAATAAAGGAGTATTAAGAAGTATATTTGATAGAGAGTAAGCATTAAATGGATTTTTCATCAGAAGGTGGATAAACAAATTCATCTTCTGGTTTTTCACATCTATTTATTTCATTTATCTGTAAAACTGGCATTTCACCTTTGTAATTGCCCCTAATAATAGTTCCGGTTACGCAAACCCAATCGCCATCTTTGTAATCAGAGGCATTTTCACATTGCGATAAAATTCCAACAACAACAGCACTATTGCTATCATTTAGTATCATTGTTCTGGACAAAACAAATTCGGTTCTACCAAAGTCAGGCATTCTATAAACATATCCAGTAATTTTTACAGTGATTCCAACATAATCATCTATATTTTCGTGAGCAGACTTTAAAAATCTAGTATATTCACCAGCAGTTATTTCTAAAATATTACTTTGAGTTTGTGGCTCATCTTGAACTCCACTTTTAAAAACAGAAGAAAATGAAAATATAATAATACCAATTATACAAAGAAAAATCATTGCAATAATTAGCTTTAAAAGTTTTTTTCTATTCATTTTAAAGTTACAAACAAACATATAAATTCCTCACTTTCATCTTATATTTTCAATTTATTAGAAAAGCTTGTACTTTATTCGAAATTAATAAAAATTAGCCCAAAAAATAAAATAGTTTGAATATTAAAATAAATGGTCATATAACTTGTAATTTACATAATATTGTGGTATAATTAAAAGAGTAGTTTTTTTAGAAAAAATATTTGAAAGGAATCATGTAAATGAATAAAGTTGAAACCAAGAAAATATTAAATTTTATTGACAAACATGCAATTTTTAAAGATGCGTTTGGACCACATATAGCTGGAATCTGGGCTTTTAAAGATGGAGAAAATATAGAAAGTGCTGATGTTGGACTAGACACAATGGAATTCTTAAAGAAATATGAAGAAAAGCTTGATTTTAAAAAGCTATTAATTAGTACATTACATGCATTAAGCAGATTAAATGAACAAGGAGAAAAAAGCATTTATACAATCCCATATAATAACCTTTTAAAACTTGCAAGAGAAAATATTTCTGAAAGTGAAGAAGTAATAACAATTGCAATTGAAGGACAAATTAGAAATATATTTACTCCAATAAACTCGAAAACTTTGTTATATGGTAAGGCACCATCAGAAAGAAAATTTAAAATAGATTCACAATATTTATCAGAACTTTTCTATACAATAACAGAAACAAATATAAGTTATTTATTTGCAGATAGTACACTTTCATCAAGCATATCAAACTCACTTCTAGATAATGTATTTGACACGATACATTATGGTGAAAAAGAATTAGATATGATAACTGATGAGGAAACGGGAAATTTAGACTTTAGTAAAATAGATGGATTTGAAGAATATTTTAATGAAGAAAAAAATAGATTCTTAGCAATACCTGAAATTAGAAATTTGATTTTAGAGGATAATTTATATGTAATAGCTGCTTTTTCATATATTACTGGTATAAAAAATTGTATACAAGACTTTAGGTATTATATTAAAGAATATGAAAGATTACAAGATGAAGGATTAAGTGAAGAAGAACTAGAAATATTTAAACAAGAAAAAAGACCCTTAATATCAAGCAGTGCAGAATTATCAAGACTTTCTAATATTCTGCATCAAATCTTAGAAAGACTTGACCCTAAAAAAGTTACAGTTGATATAGTTGAAATAAATATGGAAAAAGGTACAGAAGAATCAAAGACATTTAGCTTAGAAATGCTTAGAGAAGAAATTGAAACAGCAATTAGTAGTTATGCTTCAATGTATATTCGTGAGGATAAAAGAGAATTGTTTAATGTAGAAACAATTAAGTTTTTAAAAAAGGATGTAGCAATTCGTTTTGCAACAGGAATTAATGGACAAGAGAAACTAGAATATTATTTCCTTTTATATGAAGCAGGACATATAAATTATGGTGAATTAACACAATATTTAAAAGACAATAATGCTAGCGAAGAAGATATGCATAAATTTGCAGAAAGAGCGGTTATAAGAAAATTAACAGATTCAAATAATGTAGACAATAATATTATGAAAAGATTAGGTTTAATCAATTCAGAATATAAATCAAGTGAAACAGACACAATATCTATAGAAAAATTTATTGATGACAAAAAGTTATTAGAAAATGCTGAGGAAGATGATGTATTCTTTTCAAAAAGTTTAGCAGATGAAGGACTTTATGTTTTATTAGATGATACTTTAAAACTTGAATTTTATGATATTTCTATGAGACACTATACTTCAGGAGGATTTTTCAAAGATGTTGCACTAAAAAATATTATGGTTCTATTAGAAAAAGGTGATTTAAACATTGAAGATTTGAAAACAATGTATTCTATTTATGGTATGGGAATTGACGAAATAGAAAAGGCCTTTGGAAAAGATAGGTTAAAAAATTCATTTACAGCAAATTCATTACTAGAAACAATAAATGATATAAAAAATAACAGAGAAAAAAGAAATACTGATGAAGAGTCAGAAAAACTTTATCAAACAGCATTAAAAGAATATCAATATCTTAAAGCTGTAAATCAAAAATATGGACTTACAAATAATACTAAAGTTGAAGAAGAATTGCTAGAAGAATTAGACGATTTAATTTTTGATGAAGCATTGTTTGCTACTTTATATGTAGACGGATTTGTTTCTGGAAAAACACTTTATGGATATAATGATAATTTAGCAGTTAAACTTTTTAATGAAGGAAAATTAAGACCAGTAGACCAAAGATATATGATATTTAATTCTGATATAGAAGTAAAAGCAGGAGATTTAATTAGACTAAAAGAAGCAGAAGCTCTAAGCAATAAAGATATTGTAGACTTGTATATGCAAAATAAAGTTAGTCTTTTTGATATATCAGTTTATGCAGAAGACTTTGATATTGCAGAAGGCTTTACAGATGACGAACTAATGAAATATGCAAGAGATTATTCAATAATAGGAAAGAGTGCTGAAAAGGAAAGCTTTAAAAGATTTACAGACGGATTTGTAAAATATAGAACACTAGAACCAGAGCAAGAAGAAAAAATTTACAAAATGATAGTAAGAAGACACCCAAGCAATGAAGAAGTAATTGATTTTTACTCTAAGGGATTGTTTTCAATGGAAACAATTAATCCAAGTGATGACTTGTTAGTATCTATGATAAAACAGGGAAGACTAAAGGCAGAAGATGAAGAAAAATTGTTTAAAGATACAACTATGCAAGGAACTAAATACATAAGACTTATGAAGGTATTAAGGAAGCTAGATAGTGACGAAGAAAAATTAAATCTTTTAGCAAGTGTATATAAAACAGAAGACGAAATATCAACAACTAGATTAAATATACTTGCAAATGAGCTTTCAGAAGTGTATAGTGAAGATACAGAAAGAATGCTTGGACCAAACATAAAATATGATGATATAGATTATGATGAAACCACTGACAAAATTAAGCCAAAAGAACAAAAACCAACATCAAAATCTCGTGCAGTTCGTTCTCTTGCTAAAATGTTTGATGCTTTCAAAAGTATAAAAGCAAATTACGAGCATCAACTAGTAGCAGGTACTTATATTGTTTATTTAGATAGTTGTGCATTAGTTGAACAAGTATTTAAAAAATCAGGAGATAATCAAAAGTTTTCACTAGACCATGCAACCTACATAATTTCTGAAAACTTTTTTAGACATTATTTAAAAGATGAATATGATGGCAATTTTAGAGATAGATTTAATGATTTCTTTGTAGATGTTAATAGATATGGTAGACCAATCTTTAGATGGCAAGTGTTAGTTAAAGCAAAAAAGAAAAATGTTGTAGGAATAGATAAAGCAGTACATAAAAAGAATTGGGCAAGAAACTTAAAAATAAGAGCAGGCTATGGAGATGTGGCAGATAAGTTATCACTACAAAGATGTTTAAATGATATTGAAGAAGTTGACTTAGATAATGAAGTTATAGAGTAAATATAAAATAATTAAAGTATTATATAACTAAGAATAAAAGAAGGGAGATTAATTTATGACTTTAAATGGAATCATAGAAGCATTTAAAATGAATGCTGATAATTTAAAAAGAGCATGTGATATAGATGATTCAGAATTTAAATTTAATATAAATAAAGCTATTGAAATTCTTAATAGATTTAAAGAATTCAAGTCAGCTTTCTTAGACAGAAAGTCATTAGTTGTAACAAATGGTAACCCATATATTACAATTATTCTTTGCATGCAAGCAATTTCACAAAATATCTCCCTTACAATAAATGTCCAAGACACAATGTTTGCACTAAATTCAGCTATTGTTAAAATATTTGGAATAAACTTAGGAAATGACGGACCAAAAATTAAGACTTATATGACCCCAAAGGAATTTATAAGCTCTGATGCAGATGATATAATTGTAATAGACGATAAAAGTAAATTTTATTTTCTAAGAGATGAATTAAAAATAAAAGTAAGATTTGTTTCTTTACTTAATATAGATTTATACACAGACTCAGAAAGTTTATCATCATTAACAGATACAATAACAGACTATTGCTCACAAGAAAAAATTGGACTAGATATATATGATAATGAAACAATCGATGACTTTGTAAAAAATAGTAACAAATATGAAGGCGGAAATGTAGCATTAATACTTACAAAAGAAAGTGTAGATAAAATGGATATATTTGACAAATTACCAGACAAAAAAGTATACTTTAACTGTAACCCATTTGCCAAAATTGAAGTAGATGTAGCACTTAAAAATATACTTAAATAATATTTTCAAAAAAACATTGCCAAAATGCTGATAAAGTGATATAGTTAGTATCGTATATTTTGTAAAAAATAGTTTTGAAAACTAAGGAATTAAAATAATTCAAGATAAAAATACAGAAAAGAGAGGAAATTAAATGAAACTATTTAAATCTTATAGTGAAAAAGAAGTAAAAAGAGTTAGACCAATAGTAGAAAAAATAAACTCTTTAGAAGCAGAAATGCAGAAATTAACAGATGATGAATTAAAAGCAAAAACAGATTACTTTAAAAATTTATTAAAAAATGGTAAAACTCTTGATGATATACTTCCAGAGGCTTTTGCTGTTGTTAGGGAAGCGGCTAAAAGAGTTATAGGAATGAGACATTTTGATGTTCAATTAATAGGTGGTATCATTCTACATCAAGGTAGAATTGCAGAGATGAGAACAGGTGAAGGAAAAACTTTAGTTGCAACACTTCCAGCATATCTTAATGCTTTAACAGGAAAAGGTGTTCATATCATAACAGTAAATGATTACCTAGCAAAAAGAGATAGTGAATGGATGGGAAAAGTTTATTCATTTTTAGGGCTTACTGTAGGACTTGTTATAAGTGGAATGAAGCCTAACGAAAAACAAGAAGCATACAATTGTGACATCACTTATGGAACTAATAACGAATTTGGATTTGACTATTTAAGAGATAATATGGTTGTATACGAAAATCAATTAGTTCAAAGGGAATTAAACTATGCAATCGTAGACGAAATAGATAGTATTTTAATAGATGAAGCAAGAACACCACTTATTATTTCAGGTAGGGCTAATCAAGCATCTGATATTTATAAAAAGGCAGATAGATTCGTTGCAAAACTTGAAGCAAAAACAATTATTGAAGAAGATGTAAAAGATGTAGTACAAGAAGAAGACAATGAAAAATATGACTACATTGTAGACTTAAAAGCAAAATCAGCATCACTTACACAAAAAGGTATAGCTAAAGCTGAAAAAGAATTTGGACTAGAAAACTTTAATGACATCGATAACTCTGAATTAGTACATGCTGTAAATCAAGCTTTAAGAGCACATGGAATAATGAAGAAAGATGTTGATTACATAGTAAAAGATGGAGAAGTATTAATAGTTGATGAATTTACCGGAAGAATTATGTATGGAAGAAGATATAATAACGGTCTACATCAAGCAATAGAAGCAAAAGAACATGTTAAGGTTGCTGATGAATCAAAAACTTTAGCAAATATTACTTTCCAAAATTACTTTAGAATGTATGAAAAATTATCTGGAATGACTGGTACAGCTATGACAGAGGAAGAAGAATTCCAAGAAATATACAGACTAGATGTTATTGAAATTCCTACAAACAAGCCAATGATTAGAAAAGACCATTCAGACATTATATATAAAAATGAAGACGGAAAATTTAGAGCAGTAATAAACGACATAAAAGAAAGCTATGAAAAAGGTCAACCAGTTCTAGTAGGAACTGTATCAATTGAAAAATCTGAAAAACTTAGTAAAATGCTTAATAAAGAAAGAATTCCACACCAAGTATTAAATGCTAAGTTCCATGAAAAAGAAGCAGAAATAATTGCGCAAGCAGGTAAATATAAAGCTGTAACAATTGCTACAAATATGGCAGGTCGTGGTACCGATATTGTGTTAGGTGGTAATAGTGAATACTTAGCAAAGCAAGAATTTAGAAAGCTAGTAAAGAAATATGAAAAAGGCATAGAAGATGAAAGACAAAAAGTTATAGACGCAGGTGGATTAAAAATAATTGGTACAGAAAGACATGAATCAAGAAGAATTGATAACCAGTTAAGAGGTCGTTCAGGTCGTCAAGGAGACCCAGGAGAATCAAGATTTTATATTGCATTAGATGATGATTTAATGAAAATCTTTGGTGGCTCAATGATTTCAAAATTATATAATTCACTTGATGTAAGCGAAGATATGCCAATTGAAGTAAAATTAATTTCAAAAGCTATAGAAAGTGCTCAAAAGAAAGTTGAAGGAAGAAACTTCAGCATCAGAAAAAATGTTTTGCAATATGATGATGTAATGAACAGACAAAGAGAAACAATTTACTCACAAAGAAGGGAAGTTCTTGCTGGCGAAAACTTAAAAGACAGCGTAATATCAATGATAAAATCTATAGCAGAGGAAATAGTTCCATCATACATAAATGGAGAATCAAATGATGTAGAAGGTTTATTACAAGAAACTTCAAATGTATTTGGAATAACATCATTAGATAGTGTTAAAGAAGAAAATGCAAAAGCATCAGAAGTTATAAACGAATTACAAGACAAAGCAGTTGAAATATATGAAGACAAGAACGAAAAATTTGGTGAATCACTAAGAGAACTTGAAAGAGTTGTAATGCTTAAGATAGTTGACCAAAAATGGATGGAACATATCGACAACATGGACGAGTTAAAAAGAGGTGTTGGACTTCGTGCTTATGGTCAAAAAGACCCTATTGTTGTCTACAGAGATGAAGGTTCAAATATGTTTGACCAAATGAGTTACGATATTAGATATGATGTTGTAAGACTACTAATGCATGCAACAAAAAGAGATGAAGGACAATCAAGAAAAGAATCAGTTAGAATTACAGACGCGAAACTTCAAGAAAAATCAGCAATAGAACTTGTTGATGGAAAGTTATCTCCAAAAGAAGGTGGAGTAAATAAAACTATAGTAAACGAGACACCAAAAATTGGTAGAAATGACCCTTGCCCATGTGGCTCAGGCTTGAAGTATAAAAATTGTCATGGTAAAAATCAGTAATATTATATTAATAAGAAGGTATATATAAATAAAATATTGGAGTAAATATGAAAAAGTATAAAACTATTTCGAATAAATTTGGAAATATTGATTTATATATTTGCCAGAAAGATGAGGAATGCTATATTATAGGAATACCGAGTGGTCTAAAAGATAATGCAGAAATGTTTGTTGAAACATATAATTCAGGAGGACAAGAAAAAAAGTATTATTTTGAAAATGTCAAACGAGCTATAATTGATAGAGAAAATCCAATTGAAACGACATATGCTGACTTTATGACAGATTTTCCAATAGTAATTCCTATTGTTCGTTGTTTAAAAAATTTACCGGACTTTCAACAATTATCTTTAGAATCTGTTCAACAATTTTCGATACATGAGAAGGTTAAAAAATGTATAGATGATGCAAGGTTACAAATAAAAAAAATAACTGGTAAAAATGTGCAACAGAAAATATTTTTAAGTGGATATTCTGCTTCTGGTGTATTTGCTCAAAGATTTGCTTTAATTTATCCTGAAATTATAAATAGAGCATTAATAGGAGGAGCAACAGGTACAATTCCTGTTCCAACTAAAAAAATAAAATTTCCTATTGGAATACAAGATTATGAAGAATTATTTGGAAAGAGTTTTAATTTAGAAGCATATAGACAAATTAAGTTTGGATATTATGTTGGAGAAAGAGAAGCAGAAGAACCTGGAAATTTTGATATAAATGGGGATAAAATAATTTCTGATAAACAAATTGCAGCACCTATGCATGATATGTCTTTTAGAAATGTTACAACTCCAAAAGATGTTGGAATTGTACAACGCGAATTATTGGGTAAAACATTAAATGAAAGATATAAAAAATCAATAGAGGCAAATAAAATGTTGGGTGTAGATATGGAAGGTATAGTTGTTGCTAATGCAACGCATAGATATATTCATAATACAATCAAGACTCCATCTTCAAAATTTTTAATAAGACAAATGATCGAATTCTATAAGCATAATAAACAACTTGATCCAAACGCACAAGGATGTTGCCAAAATATAAATGAAACTTATCAAATGGACAGAGAAAAACAGACTAAAGAAGGGATTGAATTATAATTTATAAGCAGATTATAAAAAAATAAGGAGTGTATCCAAAAAATGGATGGCACTCCTTTTATACTATAATTAAAAATATAATTTTGAAAAAATTTCCAAAAAATGATTGAATTTGACTTATGTATGTGATACAATACAAATGTTCGCAAATGGTACAAAATTAATTTTGAAAGTGTTATTTTAAAGTAATAAACAAAAAAATAGTTGTATAAAATGAAAAAGGAGGTTTTTATCATGGAAATTACAAGACCAACTATAATGGAAGTTGATATTAAAGCATTTAAGCACAATGTAAAAGCTATTCAAGACTTTATTGGCAACGATATTAAAATAATGCCAGTAATAAAAGCAAATGCTTATGGAACATGGATAAATAAAGTAAAAGATATAGTAAATCAATTTGAAATTGTTGCAGTAGCAGTAGTAGATGAAGCTGTTGAATTAAGACAAGTAGGATACAATAATGAAATATTTATATTAAATCAACCTTATATTGAAGAAATTCCTAAAATTTTAGAAAATAATATTACAATAGGAGTTTGTGAAAAAGGATTTATAAGAAAATTAGGTGAATCAAATAAAATTGTAAAAATTCACATTGAAATAGAAACTGGAATGGGAAGAACAGGAATTAAATTAGAAGAAATTCCAGAATTTATAGAGTTAATTAAGCAATATCAAAATATTGAAATAGAAGGCGTTTATACGCATTTTTCATCAGCTGATTATGATGCTGATTACACAAATAAACAATGCGAAATTTTTGACAAGGCAATCGAAAAAATCAAAGAATTAGTAGGAGATATAAAATATATACACTGTTCTGCTTCAAATGGAATATTAAACACCGACAAAAAATTCAATTTAGTAAGACCAGGAATTATTTTATATGGATATGAACCTTATAAAGGAGCATTAGAAAAAATTGATTTAAGACCAGTATGCAAATTAAAATCTAAAATTACATTTTTAAAGGAAGTAGATGAAAATACTTCTATTAGTTATGGAAGAACATTTATATCTAACAAAAGAATGAAGATAGCAACTATTCCAATAGGTTATGCAGATGGATTAAGGAGAGAGCTTTCAAATAAAGGTGAGGTTGTAATCAATGGAAAAAGAGCACCGATTATTGGAAAAGTGTGTATGGATGGCTTTATGGCAGATGTTACAGATATAGAAGGTGTATCAATTGGTGATACTGTGTATATTTGGGACAATGAACTTATTACATTAGAAGAAATAGCCGAAAAATGTAACACAAGTAATTATGAAATAATGAGTACAATATCTTGGAGAGTACCAAGAGTTTTTATAGAAGCTTAATAAACTTATAAATTTATGCCAAAATTAATCTTTTATAAAATTTATTGTGTTAAGACCTATTTTTTTGAAAAATCTACACATTTTATAAAAAGTATGATATACTTAAAGCGCAAAGAGAGGAAGGTTAATTATATGAGCTTTTTTGACAAACTAAAACAAGGATTAAGTAAAACAAAAATAACTTTTGGATTTAAAAAAGTAGATGAAGAACTATTAGAAGAATTAGAAGAAAAACTTGTTATGGCAGATGTAGGATTTGATGTAACAGAGGAGATTATTTCTAATCTTAGAACTAAAATAAAAAAAGAAAATATAACAGATTCAGAAGATGTAAAAAGCGCTTTAAGAAATGAAATAGCTTTAGCATTTGAGGGTTTAAATCAAGAATTAGATTTATCAAACAAGCCAGCAGTAATACTTATGGTGGGTGTAAATGGTTCAGGAAAGACAACATCAATTGGAAAAATAGCTAACAAATATAAAAAAGAAGGAAAGAAAATTGTTATTGTTGCTGGTGATACTTTTAGAGCAGCAGCAGTCGAACAAGTAGAAGTTTGGGCAAATAGAGCCGGATGCGAACTTGTAAAAGGAAGAGAAAATCAAGACCCATCATCTGTTATATTTGATGGTTGCAAAAGAGCAAAAGAAGTTAATGCAGATATTTTAATTTGTGATACAGCAGGAAGATTACAAAATAAAAAGAATTTAATGGACGAGCTTGAGAAAATGAAAAAAGTAATTGACAGAGAATTACCAGATTCCTCAAAAGAAATACTTTTAGTTTTGGATGGTTCTACTGGACAAAATGCTATTTCTCAATTGAAAGCATTTAAGGAAACAACAGGAATAACAGGTTTAGTTCTTACAAAGCTTGACGGAACTGCAAAAGGTGGAATTGTTATTAGACTTGCAAAAGAAGAAAGAGTTCCAGTTAAGTTTATTGGAGTTGGAGAACAGATAGATGACATGGAGACATTTAATAGCACGGATTTTATAAATGCCATTGTTTAAAAAGAAAGGATAAATTTAATGGAAAAAGAAAAAGCCAATAAAAATTTAGAAACAAATAAACAATCAAAGAAAATAAGAAAAAGAGTAGTAATTGTAATAAGTGTAATAGCTATAATAATTGCATATATTTATGCAAGAGGAAATTTCTTAGAAATTAAAGGAATTGGAGAAAATTATTTATCTGTATTTAAAACAGATGCATTATACACTTCAATTACTTTTATAATAAATTTCATTGTTTTGTATTGTGCTTTTTACCTTACAAATAAAACTATAAAAAAAGGATTAAAAGTATTTTTTGATGATGAAAAGAAAGAAATGCCTAAGTTTCCAAACAAATCTGTTTGCTTCGTAATATCATTAATAGGTAGTGCTTTAAGTTCAAGAATATTGTTAAATAGAATATTGCTATGCTTTAGTGGTTCAAAATTTGGAATAACAGATTCGGTATTTGGCTGGGATATAAGCTTCTTTGTATTTATAAAACCTTTAATTCAAATTATACTTATTTATTTGTTGGCATTAGTAATAGCGACAATTGTATACGCAATTGTATATGCGTTAATTGTTTTAAATATAAGCTTTGAGGGTGTATCAAGAGAATCATTAAAAAAATGTGATTTAATAGGAAAAATTGGCTCAAGAGTTAAAATAATTGCAATATTAATAGGATTAATCATAATTTCATTTATGGTATTAAATATAGGCAATGAAAAATTCTTAGATATTGAAATTGGAGATGGAACAGAATATTCTTTAATAGGTGCTGGAAACATGGATACAACTATAAAGATGGCAGGATACATTTTGTTTGCAGTGTTAGCTACTATAACAATTTTGCAGGCTTATAAAGGAATTAAAGAAAGAAGTTTAAGAAGATTTTTAGGACAAATTGTAATAGTTCCAGTGTATTTAATTGTGTTAGCAGTTGTGTTAGCTTTATACCAACTTATATTTATAGGTTCAAATACATTAGAAAAGAATCAAGAATTTATACTTGCAAACATAGACAGAACAAAGCAAGCTTATGACATAACAAGTGAAAGTATTTCAGAGAAAAATCTTGATTATAGTGGAACAATTACCGAAGAAGAAATGGAATTAAATCAAGATTTATTAGAAAATATTGC
This sequence comes from uncultured Clostridia bacterium, assembly GCA_947627825.1. The sequence continues at coordinate 40,957 of CANQXO010000001.1, read as the reverse complement.
GATAGTATCAAAAGAAAATGTAATGCAAGATTTAGAGTCTAGCAAAACAGTAAATGGATATTATTCATTTAGAAATACTCAAATTGGCTCATATTACATAAATGGAAAAAATAGATTAATTTATTTAACTCCAAGAGAAATATCTAATAAAAATTCAACTTATTCAAATATGACTTATCAATATACTCATGGTTATGGAAGTATTGTAACACTTGCCGGAGAGGCAGATGAATATGGTAATATAGTTCATATGCAAAAAGACATAAATTCAGAAGAAGATATGGCAATAGATATTACAGAGCCTAGAATTTATTTTGGAACCCAGACTAATAGTGCAATAGTAATAAACAGTAAAAAAACAGAATTAGATTATCCAACAGAAACAAACGAAGATATTGAATATAATTATTCTGGAAATGCAGGACTTAACTTAGGACTAATAGATAGAATTATTTTAGGAATAAAAGAAGGAGATATGAAGCTTGCTTTTTCTGGAAAACTTACAGGCGAAAGCAAGATAATAACAAATAGAAATATATTAGATAGAGCAAAAACAATAATGCCATTTTTAATGTATGATGATAATCCTTATCTAGTAATAGATGATGAAGGAAATCAAATATGGGTACTTGATGCTTATACAACAACAAACGAATATCCATTTGCACAAAAAACTGATTTAAGTGCAGACAAGCAAATAAACTATATACGAAATTCTGTTAAAGTATTAATAAATGCTTATGATGGTGTTGTAAAATTCTATATAACTGATAGAACAGACCCTATTATTATGGCCTACAATAAAATGTATCCAAATGTATTTTTAGATAGCAATGAAATTCCAAAAGATGTTAGCAAGCATTTTATTTATCCAAAATATCTATTTGATATACAAACAAAAATAATTGAAAAATACCATAATACTCAGCCAGAAAGCTTTTATAGAGCAAATGATGTTTGGGATGTAACGAAAGTACAAAATGATGGAAAAGACGAAAAAATGTCATCATACTATACAATGATAAAAAATAATGAAATATCTCAAAAAGTTGGATTGGTAATACCTTTCTCAAATTATGGAAGACAAAATCTAATTTCTTACATGATTGGTACAACGGAAAATGGTCAAAACAAATTAAAAGTTTATAAGTTCGCTGAAGATAGCAATGTTTTAGCACCAATACAGCTTGAAACTCAAATAAATCAAGATGAAACAATAGCGTCAGAGCTTGCAAGCTTAAATGTAAGTGGAACTAAAATTAGTAAAAAATTAATTGCAGTTCCAATAGAAGATACCTTATTATATGTAGAAACATATTATCAACAATACATAAATGAAGCATCTCAAAAACCTACACTAAAAAGAATAGTTGTAGCATCTGGAAATAAAGTAGCAATAGGAGATACATTGCAAGATGCTTTGAAAAATTTAAGCTCAAAATCTGCAGTAGACATCAATGTACAAACTAGTGATGATATGGATGATTTAGTTAAATCTATAATCAAAGCAAACGAGAATATAAAGAATTCAAGCAAAAATAATGATTGGAAGCTTTTCGGAGAAGACATGCAAGAATTGTCAAGACTAATAGACCAATTACAAAATGTAGTAAATCAGTCTGAAAAAAGTAGAGATGAAAACCTTGATAGTAGTATGCCACTAGAAAATTCAACAAACAGTAATAGTATAATTAACTAGTTAAGTTTACAATTTAAAATAACAAAATAAATAATAAAGGAGAAAAAATATGAATACACCAAACAAATTAACCATACTTAGAATTTTATTAGTACCAGCAATGCTCATAGTATATCTAATAAATATTCCGGGAAATATTTTTGGAATACCATTATATGCTATAATACTTGACTTAATATTTGTGGCAGGTGCAATAACAGACAAGTTAGACGGAAATTTGGCAAGAAAAAATAATCAAGTAACAAACTTTGGAAAATTTTTAGACCCAATAGCAGACAAAATATTAGTATTATCTGCAATGCTAATATTAATTGAAATAGGAAATTTGCCAGCATGGATACCAATAATTATTATTACAAGAGAATTTGCAGTATCAGGCTATAGACTAATAGCTTATGAAGAAAAAGGAGAAGTAATAGCAGCAAATAAATGGGGCAAAATAAAAACAGTAACTCAAATGATAGCCATAATATTAGCATTTTTAGATACAAACCCATTTGGAACAATATTTGTAAGAACATTACCAGCATGGCAATTTATAATAAACTTACTAGTTACAATATTTATGATAGTTTGCGTAATAGCAACAATTTTCTCAGGATATGAATATTTAAAAGGTGGAAAAGATTTATTAAAAGTAAAATAGAAATTAAACAATGGAGGAAAGATGAATTTAGATGACTCTCAAATAAAACTACAAGAGTTTGAAAAAGATGAAAAAAAGAAAGTCAAGCAAGAAATAAATGAGCTTCGACAAAAAATAGGATATTATTCAAAATTATATTATGATGAAGATAATTCACCTTTGTCAGATTATGATTATGATATGATGATGAATAGACTAAAAGCTTTGGAAAAGGAAAATCCAGAGCTTATTACTCCTGATTCTCCTACACAAAAAGTAGGAGGAACGGCCAGAAGCGATTTTGAAAAAGTAACTCATGAAGTTCCACTTTTAAGTTTGCAAGATGTATTTTCTTATGAAGAATTATATGAATTTGATAAAAGAATAAAACAAACAGGAAAGCAAACAAATTACTGTGTAGAAACAAAAATAGATGGTCTTTCATGTGCACTAAAATATGAAAATGGAATACTAGTTCAAGGTGCAACTCGTGGAGATGGTGTAGTTGGAGAAGATATAACTGAAAATGTAAAAAGAATAAAATCAATTCCCAAAAAATTAACAGAGCCATTAAATATAACTGTTCGTGGAGAAGTATTTATCGGAAAAGAAGATTTTGAAAAATTAAATGAAGAACGAGAAGTTTTAGGAGAACCAAAATTTGCAAATGCTCGAAATGCAGCAGCAGGTTCATTAAGACAGTTAGATGCAAAAATAACAGCACAAAGACCATTGGATATATACATTTTCAATGTTCAAAAAACTGAAAATAAAGATTGGAATTCACATTATGAAGAATTAAACTATTTATCAAAATTAGGATTTAATGTAGTACCATTTCGAAAACTTTGCAAAAACATAGAAGAAGCAGTAAATGCTGTAACAGAAATAGGAGAAAATAGAGAAAAACTAGGCTTTGGAATAGATGGTGCAGTTATAAAAGTAGACGATTTAGCTTTAAGAGAAGAATTAGGAACGACATTTAAAGTACCAAAATGGGCAGTAGCATATAAGTATCCACCAGAGCAAAAAGAAACAATAGTAAAAGATATTATTTGCCAAGTTGGAAGAACTGGCGTTATAACACCAATGGCAATATTAGAGCCAGTAAAGGTTGCAGGTTCAACAATTTCAAAAACAACTCTTCATAACGAAAACTTTGTAAAAGAAAAAGATTTAAAAATTGGAGACCATGTAATAATACAAAAACAAGGTGATGTAATACCTGAGGTAGTAAAAGTATTAAAAGAAAAGCGAAACGGAAATGAAAAAGACTATGAAATGCCAAAGGTATGTCCAGTATGCGGAGCACTTGCTGTAAGAGAAGAAGGAGAATCTGCAGTAAGATGCACAGGAATAGAATGCCCTGCAAAAGCATTGAGAAACATTGTTCATTTCGCATCAGACAGTGGAATGGATATTGAAGGTTTAGGATACAAAATAGTAGAACAATTATTAAATAAAAAACTAATAAGTAACATAGCAGATATATACGATTTAAAATTAGAAGATATTGCTTCATTAAAGAAAAATGGAACAAAATTTGCACAAAATTTAATAGATGCAATAGAAGAAAGCAAAAAAAGAGATTTATCAAACTTATTATCAGCATTTGGAATAAGACATGTAGGAGGAAAAACAGCCAAAAGTTTAGCAAGAAAATATGAAACCCTTGATAAATTAATGAATGCAGAAATAAGTAGCTTAGCGTTTGTAGACGATATTGGAGAAGTAATAGCTGATAGCATATATACATTTTTTAGAGAAGAACAAACAATAGACTTAGTAAATAGACTAAAAAAGGCTGGAGTTAATACTGTATCATTAAAACAAGAATCTGGAGATAATAGATTTGAAGGAATGACATTTGTATTAACAGGCACACTAGAAAAATACACAAGAGAAGAAGCAAGTGAGATAATTGAAAACTATGGAGGAAAAACTTCAGGAAGCGTATCTAAAAAAACAAATTTTGTCCTAGCAGGAGAGGATGCAGGAAGCAAACTAACAAAAGCACAAAACTTAGGAGTTCATGTTATATCTGAGCAAGAATTTGAAGAAATGATAAAATAAGAAAGGAATTCAAACCAAAATGTTAGAAAACTATAGCTTTGAAAGATTTTCAAAAGATTTAGATAATGGCTACAAAATTTTATTTGATTATGTAAGAAATAGATATTGTGTATATAAAGTAGATGAAAATTGTTATATGCAAGAGCTAGTTGAACAAAAAAGTAGAAACCCAATGCCTGAAAAATCTATGATAACGAATAAAGCAATAAAGCAAATATTTCCGTACATGAAGGACATTGAATATAAAGCAAAAGAAAGCTAAAAAATTTTAACGGGAAATAAAGGAGAAAAATATGGAAGAAAAAATGAAACCTAAAACCTTACCGGGATTTATGGAATTATTACCAAACGAACAAATACTATTTAACAAAATGAAAGAAACAATACAAAAGACTTACGAAAAATATGGATTTTCACCTATTGATACACCTATAATAGAAGATGCAAAAGTGTTATTAGCAAAAGCCGGTGGAGAAACAGAAAAGCAAATATACAGATTTGAAAAAGGTGAAAACGATCTAGCACTTAGATTTGACTTAACTGTTCCATTAGCCAAGTATGTAACTGAATATTATGATAAACTAAGCTTCCCATTTAAAAGATACCAAATAGGAAAAGTTTATAGAGGAGAAAAACCACAAAGAGGAAGGTATAGAGAATTTTATCAATGTGATGTAGACATTATAGGAGATGGCAAATTATCAGTTATAAACGAAGCAGAATTACCTGCAATAATTTATGATACTTTTAAAAACTTGGGATTTGATGATTTTACAATCTGTATAAATAATAGAAAAATATTAAATGGATTATTTGCAAGTTTGCAAGCAGAAAATGAATCAGCTGATATTCTAAGAGTAATTGATAAAATAGACAAAATAGGAATAGAAGAAGTAAAAAAAGAATTAAGTAAAATAATTTCGGAAGAAAAAGTTGAAACAATAATAAAATTCATATCAATAAAAGGAAGCAAAGAAAGCAAATTACAAGCATTAGAAGATTTGAATATTGAAAATGAAATATATCAAGAGGGGCTTGGCGAATTAAAAGAGGTAGTAAAATATATTAAAATATTTGGAGTACCAGATGCAAATTATGATATAGATTTAACAATAGCAAGAGGATTAGACTATTACACAGGAACAGTATATGAAACATTTCTAAATAAATATAGAAATTTAGGTAGTATTTGTTCTGGTGGAAGATATGATAATTTGACTGAATATTATACAGAAAGAAAAATGCCAGGTGTAGGAATATCAATTGGATTATCAAGATTATTTTTTCAGCTAACTGAAAGTAATATAATATCAGCAGAAAATGAGACTTTAACAGATGTTTTAATAGTTTCTATGTCTGATGAATATGAAAGATGTGCTGAAATAGCAAAAATATTAAGAGATGCAGATTTGAAAGTACAAGTAAACTTAGAAGAACAAAAATTAGGCAAAAAATTTAAAAATGCCGACAACCTAAATATTAAATTTGTAATAATTATAGGTGAAGACGAAGTAAAAAGTGGAGTAGTTGCTTTAAAAAATATGATAACTGGAGAACAAGTTACAGTAAGTGTAGAAGAAGCAATAAATATAATTAAAGAGTAATAAATAAAAAGACATAAAATAATAGGCATGAATAATAAAATGGCGATAATAAAATGCAAAAGTATAAAGATTAAGTGGAAGAAGGAATAATGGAAGAAGAAAACAAACAAGAAGAAAAAGAATTTCAAATAGAAGAAGCGGAAGAACATAGTAATGATAAAGAATTTATGTTAGATGCAATAAAACATAAAGCAGCATGGGTATTAGCCTATGCATCAGATAAATTGTTAGCAGATAAAGAGCTAATGCTAGAAGCCGTGAAAGTAGATGGTCAATCATTGTATTATGCAAGTCAAGAATTAAGAAATGATAAAGAAGTAGTGCTAGAAGCAGTAAAAAATAAATGGCTTATTGTTAAATATGCAAGCAAAGAATTAAGAAGTGATAAAGATATTGCAATGGCTGTTTTGACACAAAGCAAAGATGCAAAAATTTATTTGACTAAAGAAATACTGCAAGATAAGGATATTGACCTAATATTAAATCCACCACAAACAGATGAAAAGGATTAGAAAAATCTAATCCTTTTTTAAATCTAATCCAGAGCTTGGATTTACATAAATAGTCTTATTCGTAGAATAAATAACAAATCCAGGACTTGCACCATGAGGCTTTTTTATATTCTTGACCAAAGTATAATCAACAGGTACATGAGAAGAAAATTTTGCTTTACTATAATATGCTGCAAGCTCTGCACACTTTGTAATCGTTTCAATTTTTGGAGTATCGCCATTACATCTTAAAATTAGATGGCTTCCATGAATATCTTTAGTATGAAACCAATAATCATTTTCATTAGCAACCTTTAAAGTCAAATAATCATTTTGTTTATTATTTTTTCCTATGAAAACCGCATAGTCATCAACTTTTAGCTTAATATAATTATTAAGCATAGAATCTGAATCATTTATTTTGTGATTAGATTTATTTTTTAAATTTAATGAGCTAAATAAAATATTCTCTGAAATTTCATTATACACTGCATCAACATCTTGAATTGTTTTACAATTATATAAAGAGTAGACCAAAGACTCGATATAATTTAATTCTTTTTGAGTTTCTTCCTTTTGAATTTTAGTTACTTCAAGAGTATTTTTTGCTTTATTATACTTTTTAAAATATTTCTCAGCATTTTTAGAAATTGAAATAGAAGGATTAATTTCAATTTTTATCATTTTATTATTATTGTAAAAATTTGCAAGTTCAACAAACTTTGTTTTTTCAGTAATTAAAATTTTACTACTATCAGAAGCAGCCAAATTATAATCATCAGTAAACCTGTATATATTAGATAGCAGAAGCTCACCACAGATTTTGTATTCGTCCATATTTTGAGCCTTTTCTTGTTTATCATTAATGTTTTCAAGTTTTTTAACAATTTTATCTAAGGTGTTGCTTAAAACTTTTAACAAAGTATTTCTATATTCAATGTATTCCTGATTTAAAACTTGTTTAGTATAAAAATCATCTAAAAATAAATTACTATCAATATCTCCATAATTTTTTTCATTCAAAAAAACAGAATAGTTTTCTTTAAAATTATCTATATGAGAATTTTTACAATTATTTTCTAAAATAGATTTAATATATTCATAAACACTATTTAAGCTAGAAGTAGACACTGTATTTGAGATTTTTAAATAATCTATGGCAGACTTAATAAATTGTTTACTAATACCATTGACTATATTTGGAATAGCAGTATCTAAAGTTTTATATTCAGAAGCAAGAATTGTATCTATAAAATCTTTCTCCGAAATATCAAAAAAATCTTTTTTGTCAGAAGAAGGAATAGTATAGGGAAGTGCAGGCATTATACTTCTAGAAATCCCCTCGCTATCAAACTTTTTTAAAGCATCTATGATGATACCTTTATCATTTATAATAGAAACATTACTATATTTTCCCATGAGCTCTATAGCAAAAGTTCTAACAACTTTATCATTCATTTCATTAAAACACTCGAAATCTATAAAGCAAATCCTTTCTAGTCCATTCATATATATTTTGGAAATTCGACTGTTTATAAAATACTTTCTTAAAAGCATACAAAAATTAGGAGCAACAAGAGGATTTGGCTTACTTTCAGTAGTTAGGTGAATTCTGTAATTACTAGCAGAAGTGTCAATATTTAAAGCATAATTTGCACCATTATAAATACCAATAACAATATTATTATTGGTAGGAACATATATTTGATTAACCTTTCCGCCTATTAAAATTTGAAGCTCACTAATAACCTTTCTTAATGTAATTCCATCAAAAGCCATTTCGACATCCTTTCAATCATGTATTTTACACAAATATTATAATATATTTTAAACAAAATATCAATAAAATCTTGACATTCCGGTATTTTAAAAATATAATAGTTTTGAAAACTAACAGAGGAGAGCATTATAGGAATATGGCGAACAACAATGTATTTTTTTCAAAAGGCATTAATTATGAAAAAATGACAGACGAAGAATTAATCAACCTTGCTAAAAATAAAGACAAATCCGCATTAGATTTTTTAATTGAGCGATATAAGGAAACCGTCAATATGAAAGTAAGCAAATACTATATAAACGGTGCAGAAAAAGAAGATATTGTTCAAGAAGGATTAATCGGATTGTTTAAAGCGGTTAAAAGCTTTGACAGCAAAAAAGATAATTCATTTAAGAGTTTTGCTAATATGTGTATTGAAAGACAGATAATAACTGCAATTAAAGGCTCAAACAGACAAAAACATATGCCTCTTAACTCTTACATATCACTTAATAATCCAACATTTGAAAATGAAGATGGAGAAATGGAAAATCCATTAATTGATGTTTTAGAAGTTCATACTGTTGAAGACCCACTAGACACAATTACAAAAAATGAATATTTAGAACATATTGAAAAAACTATAGAAGAATCATTAAGTTCTTTTGAAAAACAAGTGCTTAATAAATACATAGAAGGAAAAAGCTATGTCCAAATTGCGGAAAGCTTAAACTCTCCAGTAAAATCTGTTGATAATGCCATTCAACGCATTCGCAAAAAAACAGCAAAAAAGATTGAAAATTTAACCTAATCAATTCATATAATATTATTAATTGATTAGATATATGCCTATGTAGCTCAGTCGATAGAGTGCAGCCTTGGTAAGAAAAGTATATAAAAAATAAAAAGTAGCTTGTTTTAGGGATATACAAGCTACTTTTTTTGTTTTTTGACAACTCTTTTGACAACCTTCTTTTTAATAATAGTGCTATTTATATAAGTATTTATTAGATAATTTGCATTTTCTCTTTCTTCATCTAAATGTGCATAAATATCATATACCATTTTAGCTGAAGAATGGCCCATTAATTCTTGTGCTTTTTTTATTTTTATTCCTGCATAATAAAGCATAGTACAATATGAATGCCTTAATTGATGATAGGAAAATTGAATTTTATTTTCATCGTTTTTAACATTTTTATTTAATTCATGTAAAAAAGTTTTTAAATGTCCTTTAAGAGCTTGTTTAGTTAACATTTCTTTAGGATTAGTTTCTTTATGAAAAAGATAATTACAATTATTTAATTTATTTTGTTTAATAGCATCATTTAGTAAAGGAATTATAAAATTGGGGATAGGAATAATCCTATTCTTTAAATTTTTAGTCGATTTTATTTGGGGCTGATTTGTAACTAAAGATACGGCTTTATTTATAATTATCTTTTTGTTTTTTATATCAATATCTTCTAAAGTTAATGCGACAGCTTCTTCACATCTTATTCCGCAATATCTAAGAATTAAGATAAATAATCCATATTTATGTTTTAAAGCTAATTCTAAAACTTTTTTATCCTGGTTAATTGTAAGTGGCCTTCTTTCATTTTTCGCATATTTAGGAGATTTAATTCCCAATGCGACATTCTTTCCTATTATGTCATTAATTACGGCATCATTTAGTATTCTTTTACAATCCATTAAAGTTCTCTTGGTTAAATCTGTATATCCGTTCTTGACCATGGAAGTAACCATCTCCTGAATGTGATATGGTTTTAAATTAGCTAATTTTACATTACCAATATATTCATACATATGTTTTAATCTATTTTTTATGCTAATTTGAGTAGCAAATTCTTTTATAGTACAATTAATATTAAACCAATTTTCTGCATATTGTTTAAATGTAATTGATTTATTATCAATAACACTATTATTCATAAGTTTATATTGTAAATCAAAAAATTTATTCTTTAATGTTTCTTTATCTTTTGCGTAAAGGTAATATGGCTTGCCTTGATGAACTACTTTTTTCATCAATCTACCATCTTTTCTAACTGTATAAGTAAACATATAAAAAATCCTCCATAATCAAATATTTTTTATTTAAACACTTGAAAATGAAGGAATTTATATATATAATATAAATGCAATTCACTTTCGAGTGTCTTGTCGAGGAAAATATAATGTGTTAGGTTGCGAGCTCAATACATTTATTTTCCTTTTTAATAGTTATTCATTTTTATTTTATTTCCTATGTCTCTAAACAATATACCAGTAGCTAATGCATCCTCTGTGGCTCTATGAGCTTGAGGACGATATAAGTTACAAACTTCGCAGATAGTATCAAGTTTAAAATTTTCTATTGTGTTTTTTCCAAAATATTTTTTACATATATCCAATACATCAAAGAACTTTCTCTTTTCATCAAATAATTTTAATCCATTAACATATAAGAATTTCAAGTCAAAATCTAAATTATATCCCACTATATTAAAACCATGAATAAAATTTGAAAAATCTTCAATTATACAGTTTATATTTGGACTATGTTGTACTAAATCATTTGTAATATGATTTATAGATGTAACTTGTTCAGAAATTTTTGTTTTTGGCCTAACTAGCGTAGAAAGGCATTCAACAGGATTTGAATCAATAAATTTTATTGCTGATATTTCAAGTATTTCATCAGAAGAAGGATGCAATCCAGTCGTTTCTGTATCTATAACAACAAAATTTTCTAAAGTTGAGTTAGGAGTATTTTTTCTGATACTACAAAAATCATAATAAGGAAAGTTTTTTAAAAATTGTCTAGGTACAAATTTTTTAGATATTTTTGGACTAATATATTTTATATCTTGCAAAGTTAGTAAAAATTCTTTTTCTCTATTTTTTATATAATTTTCTCGATGTTCTTCTTGAATTATTTCTTTCACACTTTTTTGCTCTTTTATGCACTTTTTAAGTTCTTGTATAGAATAATCGAAAATATCAGTATTATATTTATTGCATATTTTTTTACAACCTATACAAATATAATCATTTTCTTTTCGAATCATAAAAAAACGAAAATGAATATTACCACATAAAGAACAAATTTCTGTTAAATTATCAGTTATAAAATTATGCATCTTTGTTATCAACCTTTCTTTTTGATTTTATAAAATCTTTATAGTGCAATAATTCAAGAATTTCTTCATCATTTAAGTCTGAAGTATCTATTGAATCTTGTCTTTTATTTTTTTCAAAAAAATAATTAGCATCCTTATTTAATATTTGACAAATTGCATCTAAAGTATCCATATCTGGTTCACTAATATTTAATTCCCAATTAGAAATAGTAGCATTTGTTGTTTTAAAACCATTTTCAGTAAGAAAATTTGCTAGATCTTTCTGCAACATTTTTTTCTCTAATCTTGCTAATCTAATTTTTTCACCTAAACTCATAAATGCCTCCTTTTATAAAAGGATAACATAAAAAATATTAAATGTAAATATTAAAAATCAAAAAAAATTTGAATTATTTTAAAAAAAAGTATTGACAATCAAAAAAAATAGGAATAATATATAAAATAATCAAAGAAAATTTGAATTGTAAAGGAGGTGATTTGAATGTCTATAGGAAATCTAATAAAGCAATATTTAAATGAAAATAATATTCCTCAAGTTTGGTTATCTAAAAAAACAAATCTAACACCATCACAGCTATCTTCTTTATTGAGTGATAAAAGAAAATTAACAGTTGAAGAATATTCAACAATTATGGAAGCTTTAAATTTAGATATAAATGCATTTGCAGGAAAAAGAACATTAGTTGATAAGTTTATTAAAAAGTAATCGCAACCTAACACAATGATGTAATGTAGAAAGGAGGTATAAATGGCGAATATTTTAACTAAAAGTAGAAGGAAATATGTAAGCGCAAAAGAGTTTGCAAATCAATATAGTTTGAGCAAATCCCAGGCATACAATATATTGAAAAAACCTGAAATGAAAGAAGCAATTATTAAGACAGGAAAAAAATCAATTAGAATAGATATTGATGTAGCTTTTGAAATTATGCAGCAAATATATGCATAAATTTTTATTTATGCAAAAAGGAGAATAAAATGAAAAAAATTATAATTAGTTTAATTAACATAATTTATCTTATATATATAGTTCTATTAGTAAAAGAGGGCTCTATAAATTTTAGTCAATCATTTTGGCTGTTATTATATGGGAGTATCCTATTTTATGTTTCAACAAAGCCAAAACAAAATAAAGAAAAAATATTAAAGAATACAATAAAAGAATTGCAAAATCGTATAAAAAAATTAAATATTGCATTAGTAAATAAGGACGATGAAATTAGAAAATGTAGGTTTAGAGAATTTGTAAAAAATAAAAAGCTAAATGCTATTAAGGAGATACTTCAACAAAATAATTATAACAGCGATGTTAATACGATAAACAAAATAAGAGAACTAATCCACAGTTCAATAGATGATTAGTTCCCAAAAGTAATATATAAATATACTTCTAAAGTAATTATAGCACAAATTGTTTTAGAAGTAAAGAAAGGAGCACTTTCTTGAATGCAGAAGAAAAATATGTAAAAATGATAGAAAATTTTTATTCTAACTTAGATTATAATCCAATTTCTTCAGAAGCAAGATGGCTATACTCAACAATCTTGCACATGTTTTACAAAGCAAATTGGATTAAACAAATCAAAGTTTCAAATAATGTTTTAATATCAAAAACTGGATTAACATTAGCAAGTCTACAAAGAAAGAGAAATGAGTTAGTGCAGAAGCGGCTATATAAAGTATTTAAAAGGAAACAACCAATCATTTTTAGCAAAATACGAGTTGCCTATTCAATATGAACAGGCAAATGAACAAGCAACCGAACAAGCAGTTGAACAGGCAACCGAACAAGCAACTGAACAGCAAAATGAACACATTATTACTATACTAAACTATACTTTTAATTATTTAAATAATAAAGAAGAAAAAAAAGAAATTTTTGAAAATATCAGCGAATCGCAAAAAAATGGAATTATATTAAATTTAAAGAGACTAGAAATTTATGTAAACGAACCTGAAATATTACTACTTATTCCAACAAACAATCTTTTAGGTATAAAAGTTAAATATTACGCTATTAAAGAGCTATACTTTAGTCCATATGCAATTTATTTACAGAACTTGTCAAAAGAAGTTATGGATTTTAAATTTTTAAAAACATCAAAATATGTTGATATAACTAAAAATGTATACCATTTTACAAATTATTTTATTAAGTCTTTACAAAATTCACTAAGTAACAAAGAAAGCAAAAGAGGTGATTAAGAAATGTTTATAGAAAAAATAAAAAATTGGGCTATTAGAGAAAGTCCAGTTAAATTTACGAAGATGAAATTAGAAAATAAAGATGCTATTCCAAGATGGGAAAAAGCTAGAAAAATAAAAGATTATGATTATTATATCTGTGATTATTGTGGTAAAGAAATAAAAATAACTGATAAATGGGAACAGCAAACAGGTGGAGTTGTTAAAGTTCCAATTCCTTTAACGATATGTAATAGGTCGAATGTGCAGCTAGCATTACATAACATGTGTTATAAAGAAGTTTTAAATAAAATAAATGATGAACAAATGATTCAAGATAATGAAAATCATTTTACACATTAGGAGGAATTTTTATGAAAATAAAATTTGAAATTTTAGGAAAGCCGATGGGAAAAGGTAGGCCTAGACTAGGTCGATATGGAGTACATACTCCTGCAAGAACAGCAAACTATGAGACACTTGTAAAATGGACTTTTTTAAATGAGTTTGAAAACTTCAAACCATTTGAAGGTTCACTTATAGCAACAATAACGGCAACTTTTACAATACCAAAGTCTTACACAGAAAAGCAAAAAAGAAATATATACATGAATCCATATTATCCACACAAACCTGATTGTGATAATATTGCAAAAATAATCCTAGACAGTTTAAATGGAATAGCTTATTTAGATGACAAACAAGTAGTGTCGTTAATAGTATTAAAAATATATGGAAAAGAAGAAAAAATTTCTGTTGAATTGGAGGAAATATAATGTCAGCAAGAGAAGAAATAGAAAAAATAAAAAAGTTAAAAAATAACAACATAAAAATTCCTACTTTTTTTGGAAGAAAAATGGTAGAGGTAAAAAAATATCCCAATTTTATATTGTATGAAGATACAAAAACAAAGGTAAAAAGTTGTTTCTTATATGAAGAATTAGGCAGAGAAAAAGAAAGGATAAGCATTAATAATTAGTCAAAAAATATAAAATCGGTGATAAGAAATAATAAAAATATTAAAGGAGCCAAAGAAAATGGAGATAGTAAATATAATAATAAAAGCGATAGTATTTGGATATGGAATATTTCTTGGAGGTTGTCTAATATTAGCTATTATATATAACATTTTCAAGAAAGAAGGTAAAAAATGAGTAAAGCAGATAAAATGTTTGAAGAATTAGGATATAAGAAAAATGATATAAAGGCAACAGATGGAGATATTATATTTACTACTTATGAAAAAGAACAACAACTAGGTAAAAAACATTTTAATAAAACAATAAATTTTAATATTATTGATGGTTATTTATTATTTAAAAATCTTTTAATATTAGATAAAAAAGAAATACAAGCAATAAATAAAAAAGTAAAGGAGCTAGGATGGTTAGATGTTAAATAAAGAAGAAATAGAAATATTAAATACAAATGATTTTCATAAGTGCGTAAGCATAGTAGAAAAGCATTGGAATCAAGACTATGGAACATTTGACATAAAAGGCAAGAATGGAAATATAACATTAGAATTAACAACTGGTGGTTGGTCAGAAAATGAAGAAATAATAGACATATTATGTAATAAGTGGTTTTGGTTCTTATGGTGGCAAGAAAGCAAACGAGGTGGATATTATAAGTTTGTATATTCAGAAATGATGGGAGTTGAAAAGGGCAATGTTTAGTAAAGAAGAAATAGAAAAAGCAAAAGAAAAATTAAGTAAATATGTAGATAAAGTAAATAGAAATAAACGAATATTAGAAGGAAGCGAAATACAAACATCAGAAACAATAAAAACACTTTTACAATATATAGACCAACTAGAACAAGAAAATAAAACATTAAAATTTATACAAGAATGCGATACAGATAGAACAAATCAATTAGAACAAGAAAATGATAAGCTAAATAAAATAAATGATGAAATGGTTGATATGATATCAAGTTTAGGCTTTACAATAAATATTGCAGCTTTCGGAGGACAAGCTAGATTTGGAGGTAATGAAGAAGTAAAACAATATTTTGAAAAGAAAGTGGAGGAAGATAAAAATGAGTAATTTTAGTAAAAAAATAAGAGATAATCAAGATAAAGAAGTATTAAGACAAAAGTTTGGAAAGAATCCAAAACATAGATGTCCAGATTGTCATAGATTTACATTTTGGGTAAGTGGTGAAAATACAAAAAGCCAATGTATATGGTGCAAAAATAACGCTGAAAAATTTGAGGTAAAGTAAATGTGTGAATTATGTGAAAATCACAAAATAGTTTCAACGAGGGGATGGAAGAAAACAGCTGGATATGAACCTAAAAGAAATATTAATTGTTATAGAGATTGGGTAAATACAAAAGCATTTGAACAATTAGAAATGTTTATTTTAAAAGGTGAAAAAGATAAAAAAGCAGGACTTATGATAAATACAATAAATGGTGCAAGATATATAGATATAAATTATTGCCCAATGTGTGGGAGAAAGTTAGGTGAGTAGTATGGGTGAGAAAATAGAAGATATGATAAATGTTTTAGAAACACAAATTGAATTTATAAAAGAAAAAGTAAGATACAATAATTTATGTTCAAGTAAAGAAATAAATCAAATGACATACAATAAGTTTTAAATATGGTAGATTATAAAAAAGCAAGAGAGTTTTATGAAGAAGGAAAAAAGAAGAATATAATAAATACTAACATTATTTAAAAAATAATAATAGGAGGAGTTATGGAATTAGAAGAAGCAATTGAAAATTTAAAGAAACAATTAGAAAATACAAAAAAAGCAAGTGAATGTGGACTTGCAACTAAAGGAGAATTTAAAGGAGATATTCAAGCTATAGAAACAGTATTACAAGCATTAGAAGATTCAGTATCTAAAGATATTATCAGACAAAAAATTAATGAAAGACAATTTGAACTGCAACAAGAATATAAAGATTTTAAAGATGATATAAAGTTAAACACTTTACAAGAAATATATTATTATGAGGAGGACTAGCTTATGGAATTAGAAGAAGCAATAAAAAATTGTAATTCAATAGTATATTTTTGTGAAAATAATAAAGAATGTCAAGAAAATGAATTTTGTCCAGACTGCTACATAGAAATAGAAGATGTAAAAGCAATCAAAACAATATTACAAGCATTAGATAATTCAATACCTAAAAAGAAAGTAGAAAATAAAATAAAAGAACTAAATGAAAAAGGAAATTACAAAACGAAAAATAACCCAAATGGCAGAGTACACTTTCATGTCGAGCCATGTGATTATCAAATACAAATTTTACAAGAACTATTGGAGGAAAAATGAAAATATTAAATTTTATTATGAGAATTTTAGGATATAAAAATATAGATAAGATAATTATACCAGACTATTATAAAAAACCAAGAAAAGAAAAATTACAACATAAAAAAGAATTTTATAAAAGATATGGAATATTGCCAGAAATAATATTAGATCAAAACGATATTTTGATAAATGGATTTTGCAGCTACTATATAGCAAAAGTAAAAAATATAAAATATGTAAAAGTTAGAAGAGTAAGAATTTAGAAAAAATAAAAGAAAAACAAGATTTCCTAAAAATGTTAGATTTATAAGGAGGTACTATGACAAAAGAAGAATTGATTCAATTATTAAAAGAATATAAAGAAAATGTTGCTAAATTAAAATTAAGAAAAAAAGAGAAAAACAAATATGAAAAAATATTGTATAAAAAATTTACTATTGAAACAAAAATAACTTCTAATATGGGAATAAATGCAGAAATTCATAGCAAGAATAATATTAGTGATAAAGTTGGAAATGAAGTTGTTGATTCAATAGTTAAATATGAAGAAGATAGAAAGAAAGCGGAAATTAAGTTAAATAAACTTAATGAAGATATTTTAGCATTAGAAGAAAAAATTGAAGAAGCAGAAATTAGATTAAATAGTTTATATTACAAAGAAAGAGAAATTCTAATAGCATATTATGTTGAAAATAGAACTTCTGAAGATATTAGTCAAAATTTATATTTTCAACTTTTTAATAGAACTTGTTCTCCAAGATACATAAGAAAATTGATTGACATAACAACAGAAAATTTATTAAAATTATGATTAGTTCCGCTATAGTTCCTAATATAGTACCTATTTTTAGACAAAACAATATGATATATTATTATTAGCCAAAAAAGTTGATGGCATAGTTCTATTATTTTACTATTCTAGGATAGTAGTTTTAGAACCTCCTAAGTAAAAAGATATAATCAAAAAGAGAAAAGCCTAGAATTTTCTCTTTTTTAGGTGAATAATGAATAAAGTAGAATTGATAGAAAAACACAAAAAAGAAAGATGTAAAAAATGCAAATTAAATACAGATTGCGAAATACACATAATGTTAAATAATAAAACGAGGTGTACTTATGATGAAATCTTGGAATCAAAAATATATTTGCATAAAACAAAAAAATAAATTAAATGAAGGACAGTTACTATATAAATATTTGAAAGAAGAAGAAGAAAAAGAAAAATTAAAAAAATTACGAGAATTTAAAAGCAAATTACCAGGCAAATGTAAAAGTTGTAATATTATTGCTATTATTGATATAGAAAAAGAAAAAGTTTATTGTCCATATATGATAAAAGATAAATGTATTTTAAATTGAAAGGTAGGATTTATTATGAAAGTAAAAGCAACAAACCAATATGAAAGTTTAAATTTAAAAGATAAAGAGCTTAATAGGATTCCAAAAGAAGGAGAAGTTTTTGAAATATCAAAAGAAAGATATGATTACTTAACATTAGGAAATGAATACAAAGTTGCATTTGTAGAGAAAGTTGAAGATGAAGAAAAAATTGAAACAGCCACGAAAAAGGTAAAAAAAGAAAAGGCTGTAAGAAAAACGACAAAGAAGACAAAATAAAATGACATATAGAGATAATCCTGATATAGCGAAAAAATATAAAAGTAAGAGATGGCAAAAACTAAGAAAATATAAGTTAATATTGAATCCACTATGTGAAAGATGTATGAAGAAGCGGAATATATGTTCCAGCTTTTTTTGTTCATCATAAAGAATATATAACAGATATTAACTATGAAGATGACAATGTATTTTTTAACTTAGATAAATTAGAAAGCTTATGTAAAGATTGTCATAATAAAGAACACTTTGCTGAAGAACAAGAATATATATTTAATGAAAATGGAGATTTAGTAAAAAATGAGTCGAGAGTATTTTAATGTTTGGTTAAAAATATATAAATGTAACTATAAAAAGAATAATAATTGTAATAAAAAAAATTGCAATTATATTTGCAAAAGTAAAGACTATTGTTCTTATACAGATGAATGGAAATATGCAAAGAGGACACCATTAAATTACATAAAAAAAATAATAAATAATATAAGAGGTATATAAATGAATGATAATGAATTATTTGAACAAGCAAGAAGAAGAATACAGAAAGGAATAAAAGGAAGATCTGTAACAAATAAAGAAGTTATAGTTGAACAAGAAAAAGAAATACAATATTATAGAAAAAGAATACAACAGTTAATGAATGTTGAAACTGATACTATTTATATTGGAAAATATGAACATTATTTAGAAGTGGAAATAAATAATGAACAATATTGTATTGGATATAATGATGCTAGCGATAGCTTAAGTATAAACATTTATCTTCTAAAGTTAGTCAACGAAAAAGATAAAATTTATATTATGAAAGATAATTGTTTTTGCATATTAAATAAAACAAGAAAAATATCTCACGAAAATAGCTTAGAAATGAAAAGATATAGATAAAAATAATATTATTCCCCCCTATAGTTATTTAAAATGAAGGCTAAGGGAGAACGGTGAGAGGGCATTCAAAAAATACACAGGTTCGCACACATAGAACCCCCTCCCTAAGAAGGAGAAAAAATGCCAGAAAAAAATAATCTAACTACTTCACATAAAAGACTAATGAAATTAAAAGAAATATTTGAAAAAAAGGATTCAGGTCAAAGTAAGTTAGCTATGACACTAATAGATGAAGCCTTATTTTGTGAAAGAACATTAAAAAAATTAAAAACGAAAACTAATAAGGAAGGACCGATTACTGAAATGTGTCAAGGCAGCTATAGCATTGAAAGAGAAAATCCAGCATTAAAAAGTTATAATACGACAATAAAAAATTTTCAAAATTTATTAAAACAGATAAGTGAACTTTTACCAATTGACATCCCTGAAAATGATGGAAACGATCCAGAAGATGATTTTGATAATTGGAATGATGAAGCATGACTTATATAGAAGAATATTATAATAAAATAAAAAGCAAAGAAATAATAGCTTGTAAAAAAGTAAAAATTGTTTATAAAAAGTTAGTAAAAGATTTGAAGAAACCTCAAAAGGTTTCTTTCTTCAATAAAATAACTGAAGAACAAGAAGAACATACATATATTTTTGATGAAAAAAAAGCCAATAGACCAATTACATACATTGAAAAATATTGCAAGCACTCAAAAGGAAAATGGGCAGGAAAACCTGTAAAATTAGAATTATGGCAAAAAGCCTTTATTCAAGCATTATATGGTTTTGTTGATGAAGAAACAGGCTTGAGAAAATATCAAAAGCTGGTTTTATTTATTGCAAAAAAAAATGGAAAATCGACAGTAGGTTCTGCATTAGGATTGTATGAACTTACATCTGATGGAGAAGGAGGAGCTGAAGTATATTCAGTTGCAACTAAAAAAGACCAGGCAAAAATTATTTGGGAAGAAGCTAAAAGAATGGCAGCTAAAAGCCCTTCACTAAAAAAGAGAACAAGAAGATTAGTAAATGGTATTTTCTACGATAAAACTGAAAGTGTATTTAAGGCTGTTGCTTCGGATACAGATTCTCTTGATGGTTTAAATGGTTCTGCTATTCTAGCAGATGAAATTTGGGCATGGAAAGATAAAGGTCTATTAGAAATAATGTCTGATAGTATTTCTACAAGAGAACAGCCAATCATTTTTGAATTTTCTACAATGGGAAAAATAAGAGAAGCTGTATTTGATGAAGAGTATGAATATAGTGAATCTGTCATTAAGGGTTATGAAGGTTTGGAAGGTGGAATTTCAGATGAAAGAATTTTACCAATAATTTATGAATTAGATTCTCAAAAAGAATGGCAAAATGAAGAGTGCTGGATAAAAGCAAATCCAAACTTAGGAATAACAAAAAAATATGAATATTTAAGACGAAAAGTAGAGAAAGCAATAAAAAGACCTGGTGAAAGAAATAATTTATTGTGCAAAGAATTTAATGTTAGAACAACTTCTCAAGAGTCTTGGTTATCTTTTGATATTATAAATAATGAAAATAAATTTGATGAAATTGAATTACGAGATAATTACGCAATAGGAGGAGCTGATTTATCAAGTACAACAGATTTAACTTGTGCAACCTTAATAATTGTAAAAAAGGATATTAAATATGTATTACAACAATATTTTATTCCTAGCGAAAGACTAGAATATAAAATAAAAGAAGACAAAATTCCATATGATAAATGGGAAGAAAGAGGATTAGTAACTGTTTGTGAAGGTGCAAAAGTTAATTATAGTGATGTTACAAACTGGTTTTTGAAAATGCATAATGAAAATGATATATCTGCTCTGTGGGTTGGATATGATCCCTGGAATAGTCAATACTGGATAGAAGAAATGAAAGAAGCAGGATTTGAAATGTTCGAGGTTAGACAAGGAGCTAAAACAATGAGTAATCCAATGAAACAACTAGAAGCAGATTTAATAGAAAAGAAAGTTAATTATAATAATAATCCTATTTTGAAATGGTGTCTTTGTAATACATCTATTAAGAGGGATGATAACGATAACATTAGACCAGTAAAAGGAAAAAATCAAAGAAATAGAATTGATGGAGCAGTAAGTTTAATAATAGCTTACTGCGTTTTAATTGATAAAATGAACGATTATTTAAGTCTTCAGGAGGAATAAAATGAAAGAAAAAAGAAGCTTATTTCAAAAGATTTTTGGAAACAAGCAAAATATAAATGTAAAAGATGTTTTAAAGTTATTAAGTGGATATAGTGCAACTTACTCAAATATTTCAAACAATATAGAGGATAATCTTATTGCTCAACAATGTATTCACACGATAGCAACTCATTGTGCAAAAATGATGCCAGTTCATTATCAACAAAAAGGAGAGTTAAAAATTCATATAAAAGGAGATATAAATTATATTTTATCTAAAAAGCCAAATCCATATATGAATACATATACATTTTTATATAAGGTTGTTAGTTTATGGTTATCAAAGAATAATGTATATATTTACATTGATATAGATGAAAAAGGTTATCTAAAAGGACTATATCCAATAAACCCAAGATATTGCACTTTGGTTGAATATAATAATGAAATTTATCTAAAGTTTCAATTTATAGATGGAAATATATACTATGCTAAATATGATAGAATAATTCATTTAAAAGATTTTTTTACGAAACATGATTTTTATGGAGATACAAGTAATATCCTTAAAGGAGCAATTGAAACTCAAACTGTTGCAGATGATGGGATAAAAAATGCAATAAAAATAAGCTCATCCTTAAGAGGCGTACTCAAAGCATCACAATCTATGCTGAAAGAAAAGGACATAAAAAAATTAAGAGATGATTTTGTGAGAGATTTACTTGATAGTGAAGATGGAATAGCAGGGTTAGACTCTAAATTAGATTTTAAAGAAATAAATATAAAACCTATTCTATTAGAAAAAGAACAGCTTGAAATTGTTAATGGAAATATATATGGATATTTTATGATATCTGAAAACATTGTAAAAAGCAAATATGATTCTGAAGAATGGAATGCTTTTTTTGAAAGTGTAATAGAGCCTAAATCAATTCAATTAGGACAAGCTTTTACAAATGCTATTTTTAGTGAAAAAGCTATTAGAGAAGGACATTCAATAGAATTTTTAGTTAATCGTATTAAATATGCTAAAACAGAAACAAAAATAGATTTAATAAAAGAAGCGGGTAGTTTAGGACTTCTTACTGTTGATGAAGGAAGAGATATTTTAGATCTTCCAGCAATAGGAGGAACTGAAGGAAGTAAAAGATTACAAACATTAAATGTTATAAATGCAAATTTAGCAGATTCATATCAAGGAGGAGGAAAAGATAATGGAAAAAGCGATAAAGGAAATTAGAGTTAGTGAACTTAGAGCTTTAGAAGATAATAAAGATGAAATGATTATCGAAGGATATGCAGCAGTGTTTGATTCTATTACAGATTTAGGTTGGTGTAAAGAAAAAATTGCAAGAACTGCATTTACAAATTGCATTATGCAAGATTGTGTTATGAAATATAATCATAATGATAGTTGCTTAATATTAGCAAGAACAAGGAATAAAAGCCTAGAATTGATAGTTGACGATAAAGGATTAAAAGTTAGAGCATATTTGTTAGATACAACACAAAATAGAGATATATATAAAATGATTAAAGCAGGACTTTTAGATAAAATGAGCTTTGCATTTGCAGTTAGAAAACAAGAGTGGGATTATGAAAATGATATAAGAACTATACTAGAGATTGAACAACTATTTGATGTATCAGTTGTAGATGTTCCAGCTTATGATTCAACTGAAATTTATGCGAGAAGTAAAGAGGAATATACCAAAGAAAAAGGTAAATACTTAAAAGAAAAATTAGAAAAACAAAAATTAGATTTATTATTAAGTTTATAATCTCGACAAAAGGAGTGGTGGTAGAACTACTTCTTTTTTTGCTGGTAGAAGCAGAATAGAGTTTTTATAAAAACGGTGGTAGAACCGACAAAAAAATAAAAAAATAGGAGGAAAAAAACAATGACAATTAAGCAAAAAAAAGAGGAATTAAGAAAAAAGATTAAGGAAGCAAAAACAGAAGAGGAAATAGCAGAATTAAGAAAACAAGTTGAAATACTTGAGGATTTAGAAGAAAGTGAAACTAATTCTGAAGAAAGAAAAGAACAAAACGAAGAAAAACTAGATGAAAGAAACTTATTAAAAGGAGCAACAGAAAGACTAGAAAAAAGACAAAAAGATATGACAGGAGCAAGAGAAATTGAAAAACCAGAGGAGGAAAGAAAAATGAGCAGAGAAGATGTATTAAAATCAAAGGAATACCGCTCAGCTTGGGCAAAAAAACTAATGTGCAGACCTGATAGCGAGTTTACAGCAGATGAAAAAAGAGCCTTAACTGAAGCTCTTACTACTACTGCTACTGAATTTAAAGCACCTAGTGGTGATGCTGATGGTGTAAATAATGGAGGATTATTTATTCCAGAAACAGTTTCTTTAGAAATATTAAAAGAAATAGAATTAGAATCTCCATTCCTAAAAGACATTGCTAAAACATTTATTAGAGGTGTAATTTCATTCCCATATAAAAAATCAGGAAGCGGAGTTGAACATCCAACAGAAGGAAAAGAAAATAAAGCAGAATCTGATGAATACGGAACTCTAATATTTGGACAATATGAACTTTCAAAAACTATAAGAGTAACTTGGAAACTTGAAAATATGGCTGTAGAAGACTTTATTAGTTATATAATTGAAGAAGTTTCAAGAGAAATGAGAGAAGATTTAGCAACAGAATCTATTTATGGTGACGGAAATAATACTTTAAAAGGTGCGACATTAGAAGCAATAACTGTAGAGTATGATGAAAAAACAACTGTATTAGAAGCAATTCACACAGGATTATCTAAGCTTCCAAAAAGGAAAAAATCGGGAGCAAAAGTTTATATTGCAGAAGATATGGCCTTAGATATAGCATTTGCTAAAGATAATAATGGAATGTATATAAATAATCCTGTTAATGGAGTTGGAATAAACAACATCGCAAAATATAGAGTTGAGGTAGATCCTGTTCTAAAAGATGGTGACTTTTTAATTGGTAATGCTAGAAACTATAAAATGAATTTTAATGAAGAAATATCAGTAACAAAAGATATTATAGGAAGAGCAAGAGTAAATGATTACACAGGATATGCCATTATTGGTGGTGCACCAGTTCCTAATTCATTTGTTTATGGTAAAAAAAAAGTAAACTAACAACAAAGGTAGAAATACCAAGTAATGAAACATCATTGAATCTAGGAGAAAAGACAGTTCAAGATTTAGCTGAAGACCTAAGTATTGAAGGTGACAATGTTAAAGGTTCACTAAAATATGTTGAAAATTGGAATGAATTTTCAAAAACTGACAATAGTGGAAACTTCTTACCACTCTACTTCGAGGAAGCAAAAGGTCAAGCAAAAGGAACAGTAAAAGTAGAGTTAAAGGGTACTGGAGCAAAATTAAAGAAACCAGTATCAGTTGATGAAAAGGATGGCTTAATAGTATTCCAAATTCACAACAAAGATAATACACTTGAAATTACACAAGAAGGAAAAGAAAAAAGAACATTAGTATTAAAAGACTTAGAACTAAAACAATCAGAAGCTGTTTAATGAAAGAAGGAATATATGGAAGAATTATTGAAAAAGGCTAAGCAATGTTTAAGCATAATTGAAACTTCAACTTTTAAAGATGAAGAAATCAAAATGCTTATAAATGCTGGAATAAAAGATTTAGATAGACAAGATATAAATACTAAATTAGATGATGATTTAGTAAATGCTGCTATCATAATGTTTGTTAAAGCTAATTTTGGTAATGTTGCTATTAAAGAAAAAGAATTAGCAAGAAATACATATATTCTTTTATGTAATAATCTAAGCTTAAGTTCTGAGTATAGAAAGCCTGGTGATAGTAATGCGTGATGTATGTTGCAAGTTACTATCACAGACTTTTGATTCAAATGAAATTGGAGTTCAAAATCCGAAAGAAGAAAAAACAGAAACAGAAATTCCAATTATAAGAGTAGAAGATGTGTATGCTAATGAATTTTATAAAGGAAATGAACAAGGATATAAACCTTCATTAAGATTGATAATAAGTCCACTAAATTATCATGATGAAGAAGAACTAATTTATATGAATACTGTATATTCAATAATAAGAACACAAGAAGTTGAAGCAGATGAGTTAGCTCTTGTTTGCGAGAGGAAAATAAAAAATGTCAAATAGTATAAAAGCAGAAGATTTGCAAAAAGAATTAAAGAAATATTTAGAAAGTTATGCGGATGATATATCTGAAGATGTAAAAAATGTTTCTAACGAAATTGCAAAAGAAGCAACTCAAGAGTTAATAGAAAAATCTCCTAGAGGAAAAGGAACGAGAGAAAATCCATATCATAAAGGATGGACAGTTCAAAAAGGAAATAAAAATAAAACTAGATATGTAGTTAAAATACATAATAAAACTAATTATCAATTAACACATTTATTAGAGTTTGGACACGCTACTGCTAATGGTGGAAGAACGAAAGAAATTCCTCATATTAGACCAGTTGAAAAAAAGTATAACAAATCATATGAAAAAACTCTTACTACTACAATTAGAAGGAGGTCAAAAAATTGACATTACAAGAATTAAAAGAAAGATGTGAAAAAGAAGGATTTTTATATGCATATGGAAATTTTAAAAATCCTGTAAAACCACCTCATCTAGTTGCAATCTGTCAAGACACAGACAATTTTATGGCTGATAATATAGTCTACTCTAAAGATGTACCAATACAATTAGATTATACATACATTAACAAAAATTTAGAAGAAAAAAATAAAATAGAAGATACTATTTTGAAAGATATAGCTTGGAATAAGAGCGATGAAACTTATTTGTCAGAAGATAAAATATGGCAAGTAAGTTATTTTTTTAATTTATAAAAGAAAGGAAATAAAAAAATGGCTGATAAAGAAAATAAAGTAAAATTTGGATTAAGCAATGTTCATATTGCTAAATTAACTGAAGAAGGTGGAAAAATTACTTATGGAACACCTTTTCCAGTTCCAGGAGCTGTGGCTTTTTCTCCAGAACCAGAAGGAGAAACAACTCCATTTTATGCAGACAATATTAAATACTATATAGCAAATTCAAACCAGGGTTATACTGGAGATTTAGAAGTCGCAATGTTAGTTGAAAAATTCTTTACAGAAATATTAGGACAACAAAAGGATAAAAATGGAGCATTGTTTGAAAGTGCAGATGATAAAACAGAAAGATTTGCTTTGATGGGAGAAGTTGAAGGAGATGTAAAGAAAAGAAGATTTGTATATTTTGATTGCTCAGCAACTAGACCATCAACAGAAATGGGAACAATTGAGGAAGAAAAAACACCTCAAACAGATACTGTTCCTATTACAATGTCACCTAGAAGTACAGATAAAGCAATTAAGGCAGTTATTGAACCAAATGAAACAAATCAAGCAATATATGAAAAATTCTTTGAAAAGGTTTACGAAAAAGATTCAGCAGGAGATGTTTAAGATTAGGAGGAAGTTATGAAAAAAATAACAATTTGTGAGCAGGAATTTGATATAGAATGCAATGCACTTACCTCTATAAAATACAGAAAATTGTTTAATAGAGGACCAAGAGAAGACATAAAAATCTTAAAGTTATTTTTAGAAAAGCAAACATTGATGGCAACTCAATTAAAAAGCGAAAATCCTAAAATAGATGATAAAACAATAATTGAAAGTTTATCTGGTTTAATGATAGATGATATTGACATATTTGTTGAAGCAGCAACTAGAATAGCTTATTCTTTAATCTTAACAGCTAATCCTAATATGCCCGAATACGAAGATTGGCTAAAAACAATACCAAAATTAAAAACAAATGAAGAATGGATTGTTGAGGTAGCGGAATTTGCCGCTGATTGCTTTTGTTGATAATGAATTGGAGAAAAAAATAGAAGAAATATTAAAAGAAGATAATAACGATAATAAAGATGAAATTGTCGAATATCCAGAGTATGAATTTTTGGCAATGTGTTTACGAGCTAATATTCCATATGAATATTTAGAAAAATTTACTTATGTTGATATAATGAAAATTCTATATTCATTCATTAACAACAAAGGAAAGAAACAAAAAGAAAATATCAAAGTTGTGAGAAAAGCAACTCAAGCAGATATAGATAGATTTTTAATGTGAGGGTATCCTGGAAATAGGAACCCTCCAATTTTTTTATGAGGTGAAAGATGGCAAATATAAAAGGAATTATTGTTGAAATTGGAGGAGATACAAGTGGTTTACAAAAAGCTTTAAGTAAAGTTAATTCTAGTACAGCTAGTCTTAGCAAAGAATTAAAAGGAATTAACTCTTTGCTAAAATTAGATCCAACAAACACAGAATTAGTATCACAAAAACAAGAAGTTTTAAAAGAAAATATAGAACAAACAACAAAAAAATTAGAAGAATTGAAAAAAACTCAAGAACTCGCAGATGAAACTATTGCAAGTGGTGGGAAAATCTCTCAAGAAAATTATAGAAATTTACAAAGAGAAATAATAAATACGGAAAATAAATTAAATAGCTTAAAATTAGAAGCTTCAAAGTGGACAACAGCTGGAAGAAGTATTGAGGAATTTGGAAACAAGGTAAGTAACATATCTAATAAAGTAGATAAACTTGGAACAACGATCACAACTAGACTTACATTACCTTTGGCAGCATTAGCAACAGGATTTATAAACGCAGCTAAGGACTTTGAAACAGCTTTTACAGGAGTAGAAAAAACAGTTGATGGTA
This sequence comes from uncultured Clostridia bacterium, assembly GCA_947627825.1. The sequence goes on along the minus strand of CANQXO010000001.1, from coordinate 12,733 downwards.
CTACAGAACAGTTAAAAAAAATAAGGCAAGGAATTAAAGACTTATCTGAAGAAATACCATCAAGCACAACTGAAATAGCATCTGTAGCAGAAGCAGCAGGCCAATTAGGAATAGCGACAGATGACATATTAGAGTTTACAAAAGTTATGATTGATTTAGGAAACTCAACAAATTTAACAGCGGATGAAGCAGCATCAGCTCTTGCAAAGTTTGCAAATGTTACAAAGATGAGTTCAAAAGACTATTCAAAATTAGGTTCAACTATTGTTGCTTTAGGCAATAATTTTGCAACAACAGAAGCGGATATAGTATCAATGTCAACAAGATTGGCAGCAACTGGAGAACTAGCGGGTTTGTCACAACCTGAAATATTAGCATTAGCAACAGCTATGTCATCTGTTGGAATTGAAGCTGAAGCAGGTGGTTCTGCAATGAGTAAGCTTTTAAAGAAGATTCAAGTAGCTGTAGAAACAGGTTCTAGCGAATTAAAAGATTTTGCTAGTGTTGCTGGTATGTCAACAAAAGATTTTAAAAAAGCATTTGAAGATAATGCAGTAAGTGCACTTAGTGCATTTATATCAGGTCTAAATGATACAAAAAGAAATGGAAAATCTGCTATAACAATTCTTGAAGATATGGAATTAAAAGAAGTAAGACTTTCTAACACAATATTATCTCTTTCAAATGCAAGTGGAGTATTAAATAATGCTATTGAAATGTCACAAGAATCTTGGGAAGAGAACAATGCATTAACAAAAGAAGCAAATAAAAGATATGAAACATTAGATAGTAGATTACAAATAACCAAAAATAAAATTTTAAATGTAGCAACAAATACAGGAGATAAATTAACGCCTACATTTAATAAATTACTTGATAAAATAGATAACCTAGTAGACAAATTTGATGATTTAAGTGAAGAAGAAATAGTTAATATAGCAAAAACAGGATTATTAGTTGCTAGTATAGGACCTGCAATAAAAATAATAGGAACATTAGGAACTACTATAGGAAGCGGAGCAAAAGCTATAGGAACATTTAGTCAAGCTATTGGAGTATTGAGAAGTAATACAAAATCTGGAGTTGAATCTGTAGATAACCTGGCTAATTCATTAAAGATTTTAAAAAGTCCAGTAGGTCTACTAGGAATTGAAATAGCAGGGTTAGCAGGATTTATTACTTATCTTAATACAAATTTAACTGAAGAACAAAAACAAATAAAAGAAACAAACGAACAAATAATACAGCAGAGAGATGAATATATAAAAAATCAAGAAACACTACAAAAAACACTAGATGGCAACTTGGCAGAAATAGATAATATTCAAAAATTAAGAAATGAATTATCTAAGTTAGTAGATGAAAATGGAAAAGTTAAAGAAGGATATGAAGGAAGAGTAAATTTTATACTAAATGAATTAAATAATGCCCTAGGAACAGAATACAGCTTAAATAAAAACATTATAACGCAATATAATAATTTAAGAGATTCAATTGATGAAGTAATACAAAAAAAGAGAGCAGAAATTATTTTATCAAATAAGGAACAGGCTTATGATACAGCAATAAACAACATAGAAGAATATAAAAAAACATTAGCAGATTTAAATATGACAGAAGAAGAATATACAAAGAAAAAAGATGAACTTGAGCAAAAAAAACAAGATCATTTAAAAGAAACATTTTCTTTAACAACAGGAATAGCAATTCTTAGAGAAATTCAATATAATAAAGACAAAAAGAAGTTAGAAGAACAAATAAGTAGTTATGAAAATGCAAAAAATAATATAAATGATGCATATACAGCAATAGAACAATATGAAGAGGCATATGCATTATATTCTCAAGGAACAGCAGAATCAATAGAACAGATAAATACAAGAATTAGTGGAAGTTATATTGATCTAAAAAATACATCTATAAAACAATTGCAAGAAGAAATAAATATATCGACTACTAATTTAGAGATTCTTAAGGATAGATATAAAGACACACAAAATCAAATAACTTTAGCGTATATTGAGGAAGAAGAAAAAAGACTTACATCAGTAGCAGAATCATTAGCAGCTCAAACAAATACAATAGAAGAAATATCTCCAGAAGTTAAAGAGGCTTGGACTAAATTAGCAACTGAAAGTTATGAAATATATAGCATTCAACTTTCTAAAATGTCGCCAGAAATGCAAAAAAAGATACAGGAAACAACAGGAGTTATAGCAGCGGGTACACCACAAATGCAAGAAAAAGCTGATGAGTTAGGAAGAAAAACAATAGAACAATTTGATAAATCAGCAGATGCAAGACAAAAAGCTCTTGATATACTAGAAGCATATTTAAATGGCTTAGAAGATGAAGAAAAAAGAGAACTCTTACAAAATGCTGGTATAGAAAATGTCAATATAGTTATTGATGAATTAAATAGAGGAGATTTATCTGAAAAAAATGGCAAAAATATTCTTGAAGGTTTGTGGAGGGGATTAAAAAATAATTCTTGGAAAGACAAAATTTTAGGTGTTGCATCTGGAATAGCAAAAGCAGTTAATAAATGTTTTACAGGAAAAGATGGTTGGGATGAACATTCACCTTCTAAAAAAATGACTAAATATACAGAAAACTATATAAAACCTATAAGTTTAACTATGCAAAAAAGAAAAAATACAATAACATCAGAGGCAAGAAAATTAGTAAATGGTATTAACTCTGAATTTAATGAAAATTCAAAATTGTTAAGTAATTTTGATAATTTACAAGGAAAATTAAAATCAAACATAATAGATAGCACAAGAACAATTTTTACAACACCTCAAATAATTTTTAATGTACAAAAATTAAGTGATCAGGAATTAGATCATTGTTTTGAGTATGTTAATAAAAAATTTGGTTCAGAATATTAAATTATAACAAATTAGAAAATTACATTTAATAAGCACTTTATAAGTGCTTATTTTTTAGGGAGAAAATATGGTAAGGGAATTTAAACTTTTAAATGAAAAAGGACAAGAATTTTCTTTAATGGATATAAAAAATTATTGTTTATTAACTAACCCAACAGGCTTAGGGTATTCATATCAAACAGAGTATGAACAATTAGGAAATACATTTATAAATAAATTAAGAAGAACAGAACAAGGAATTATTGAAGGAACAGCAAACTTTTTAAGTTATGATAATTTTAAAAACTTTGTTGATTTTATTGAAAAAGCAGAAAATTTAAAGTTCTCATATAAAATTCCATTTAATGAATCGCAGAAAGAATATTTTAAAGATATACAAGTAAAAAGCATAACAAAAAGTGAAATTCAACCTAATGGAATAATAAGTGAAAATATATCTTTTGATTGTTTAAGCTTATGGTATGAAGAAAACACAACAATTTATACAATAGAGCCTGTAAAAGATGAAATTCGTTGGGATTTTAGATGGGATAGTAGTTTTACTGATTATGATTCAAGAAATTTGAGTTTTATTAACAATGGTCATACTGAAGCACCAGTAATAATAGAACTTCTTGGACATGTAATAAATCCTAAAATAGAAGTTTATATTGAAGGAGAATTATATCAAACTGTTTCATTTAAAACTGAAATAAATGAATTTGAAAAATTATTATATGGAACTAGAGAAAATGATTTTTACATAAATAAACAAAACACCGATGGAACATTAGAAAGTTTATTTAATTTAGATGTTATAGATTTTGAAAACGATAATGTTATAAGACTACCTAAAAATAAATCTTGTGAAATTAAAATTACAGCAGACAATGAAGTTTTAAACGCAAAGATAACAATATTAGTATTTTATAAAATTGTTTAGGAGGTACTAATATGAATGAGATGACTATAAATTTTAATGGACAAGATTACATAGCAGAATATAATTCACAAACAGGATATTATGAAGTTGAAATACAAGCTCCAAAAAATGGTGGAATATATGATGCCGATATAAATTTTACAGATTTATTTGAACAAAAATATAATGAGTTACAAAAGATTCAAGTTTTTGTAAAAGACAAAATAGAAATAGAATCTAATAAAGTATTTATGTGGATTTTTGATTATACGGATTTTTCAGTTAAAGATATAGTTGAAATTACAGACATATATGAAATTAAAATAGATGAAGAAACGAATTCAACATCAATATTAAATATACTAAAGAAAACAAATGCAAAAGCAGATGATATTATTGCAATAAAAAGAAATAATACAGTTGTTTATTGGGGAATTGTAAGTGAAATCAAAAACGAAGATGGAAAAGAGTTATATGAATATTCGACAAAATATATTACAAATTTATTTGATAGAGAAATAAAACTAGAGAATGAAGATTTGATTAAAACAGTAGGAATAGAGGATTTTATTGCAAGACAAATATTAGATAATTTTATTTCAAGTTCAGATGACTTTATAAATATTAAATATATTGAACTAAATGTAAAAACACACACTCCACTTCAAACTTCTGTATCTAATGTACAAAATGGAATTTATAACTTTCATACTTGGATGACAAATTGTACTCAAAATTATGACATTGTTTATAGCTTTTCAATTGTAAATAAAAAATTTGTAATAGATATAGAAAATAAATCCTATAAAAAAGAGTTAATTGATACTCAAGCACAATCAATCTCTAATTATAAAGAAGTATTTGAAACAAATATAGTTAGTAAAGTCATAGTTTTAACAGATACAGAAGATTATATCTTGTATTTATTAAATGACAGAACAACAACAACTGATAAAAATAATGTCAATAGAGCAAAAGGAAAAATCGTTACAGTATATACAGAAAAATATGAAGAAGCACAACAAAAAGCATTAGATACAATTAAGGCAAATTCATATAATCATAATATTACATTTAATATGTATAAAAAGTTTATTAAAGTAGGAACTCCTATTGCTATAAAGACAAAAGAATCATTGATTCTTGACACATATATATCATCTATAAAAATTACACAAAATGACTTTTATGAATATACTTGTGGAAATATTAGAATCAATTTTATTGATAAATTATTAAAAGAAAGGAAAAATTAAAATGTTAAAAGGTCATGTTTTTAGTAAACAATTATTTGAACACCCCATTTTTGCACTATTTATCAACACTTTTTTAAATGGTGCAAATGGAGTAAGTAATAATTATAAAAATGCTATGAAAATAACTTCTAGTGGAAGTAATGTAACTATTGATAGTGGAGCAGTTTGTATTCAAGGAAGGTTTTTAGAAGAAGATTCTTATACAACTTTACCAGCAGGAACAGATAATTCTTATTGTAGATTGGTTATTGAAATAAATTTAGATAAACAAAATACAGAAAGCGTATTTAATCAAGCATCATATAAAATTATAAAAGGTTCAAACGCCTATCCAAATTTAACTCAAACTAACATAGTAAAAAATAATAGCGGAGTTTATCAATATGAATTAGCTAGATTTAGAACTAGTGCTAGTGGAATAACAGATTTCACAGATATGAGGACTTATTTGGATTTTAAAAGTATTTATGATGAAATGAAAAAAGAATATAAAAGCGTTTTAACAGAATTACAAAATGAGTTAGCAAGTGTTGAAGATGGAAGTGCTTATTTATTAAAAAATAATATAGCAGTGTTGACAGGACAAGTAACATTGCAAGCTAAAGAAAATGTAGGTGACTCTGGAATTTGGGATGGAAGTGTCACAGTTTTTTATTTAAATTTTCCAGAAGGATTTAATAAGGATAATTGTGTTGTTATATCTTTTATGGGTAGAATATTTGAAAATAGAGGATATATTACAGGGATGCCTTTACAACATCTTTCTGCTATGGCTAATGGTGCATTCCCTAAAACAATTCAATTAGGTACAGATGGCTATTCTGATAAAATTCTCTGTAGCGTTATGAATTATGCTACACATGAACATACATATTACTATAAGATAGTTTTATTGAAAATTTCATAATCATTATAGGAGTTGAAAATATGAACAAAATAGTAGAGGTAATTTTAGAACCTTCTAAAATTGAAGTAGGAAGTATGTTTAAAATAAAAATTAAGGCTATAAGATATGCTACATATAATGAATTAAAAAATAAAACATATAACTATATTAAAAAGTTTAAATATAGAGATTTAAAAGGAGGTTAAGATGGCTAAAACAAAAAACAATATTTATTATCCAGACAACTATGATGAAGTAGCAGATATTCCTTCAGACTTAAAAAAAATAGCAGAAAGTATAGATCAAAATATTGAATTAATAAATTCTAATATAGATAAAAAGACAAAAGCTTTCACTGTAAAAACAGAAAATGTTTTTTTAAATGCAAATATAGCAGAACAAACAGTATATAGACTTCCTCTATCATACACAGTAGGAAATGATAGCTTAAAAATACATTGGCAAGGAGTTTTACTGGAACAAGGCGAAGAAGGAAATTACATAGAAGTAGGAGAGCCAGGGCAAGTCTCAAATGAAGTGAGGTTTGGATGGAATTTGGAAGCAGGAGAAACTCTTATTATAGAAGTGCGAGGTGATACAAATGAGTAAAACATTAGAAAAGATATTAGAAGATGAATTATTTAAGACGCAAGAATTTGAAGGGTTAGGCTCATTAAGTATAAAAAACACTTCAAAAGATACTAAAATGCAAATTGGAATTGAAGGAAATAGTTATCAAGAAACAAGCGAAGCTAGTGAAAATATATTAGATATTCGAAGTATATTTAATGATGAAACCTATAGTACATCTTTAAATGGTGTAATAATAAAACTTGAAGATGATGGAACGTTATCGTTTAATGGAACTGCAACTGATAAAGTTACACTTTCCTGTATTTTAAAACAACCTGTTCTTGTAGATGAAGATACATATCATCTTTATGTTAAGAAAACAGGAAGTATTCAAAGTGGTGTGTTTGGAATAGGATTTTATTTTCAAACACTTGCTTGGACAGATTTGATTTCTTCTACTTTCTCTACTGGAAATGATACTGTTGTTCGTGCGGGAAATATAAAAGCAAATGTTAAATATGAAAGATTTTCTATAGATATATATGCAGATACAGTATTAGATAATGTAAAAGTTTATTTTGGAGTGCAACCAAAAGAAAATCAAGAAATAGTCCCTTATGCTCCTGCAATTCCTTCATTAGATTATCCAAGTGAAATAAAATCAGTAGGAGATAATATAAATTTATTTAATATCCCATTTAAGAAAGGATATGGTTTAAATAGTAGTACAGGTGCAGAAGAAGTAAATGCAAGTTGTGTTGTAACAACAGATTATTTTGATGTGTCGGCATACAAAGAAATTGCAATAAATGTTTTTTCGGATTTTCAACTTGATGTTACTGGTAGAATAGTTGAATATAACGAAGCAAAAGAATTTATAAAATGTAATTACAATGTGTCACAATATCCTCGAGTATTTATACCTAGTCCAACAACAAAGTTTATTAAATTTAATATCCCATTTACAAATCAAAATGAAGTTACTACTGATGTCAAATGTATGATAGTAGCAACTAATCAAACAACGGAAGTAATGAATTATTTTCCTTATGGATTTGGAAATATAAATTTTAGTATAGGGAATAAAAATAGAATAACAAAAAAAGGAACAGATTTACCAAAAACATTTAAATCACCTTCAAGTGGATTTTCTAGTATTGCATTTTATTATGATAAACTTTTTGAAAAAAAATATTTTGAAACAGGTTTTACACTTAAAGTTAAATTAAAAAATCCATTAGCAACACCTTTTACAAGTGTTATTTTAAATTCTAGTTGGGCTACAAGAATTGGTTTTTCATTTTTTAAAAAGAGAATTGAAAATGGATATGAAGTTTATGAATATTATTATAAACCTAGTTCTAGCTTGGCTTTAATGGGATATTTCATACTAATGTTTGAAGATAAAACAGAAAATACAGGTTGCGATTTATATAATTTTGAACTTGATTTGGGAAATACAGTAGGTGAAAGTTTTGTTGACATGGAAAATGAACAAAACATATCAATACCAGTTCAAGAAAAAATGTTAGATGAAGATTATATAAATAAAGAAGCGGAATATCATAATTATGAAAAAATTGTGTTTACTGGAAATGAAAATTGGACTAAAGTAAGTGAGGCACGCCCTATTTTTGCATATAACAAAAGTGGACAATATGCTCAACAAAGAAGTAAAGATAATGTAAAATCAAATTATTTTCCTTCACAAGAAAATGTTTGGGTAGAAGATTTATTTGGCTGTGATTTTGGAAATGTTTGGAATGAATCTGCAGAAGTCCGATTTAATTTAGGACCATCTAGTGAAATTAATACTGTTGAACAATGGAAAGCTAAAGTATTAGAACTAGCAAATGTAGGGACACCTTTAATAGTTTACATAAAACTAAGAAAACCCAAACGAATTGAATGCACTCCAGAACAAACAAAAATACTAAATAAACTACAACGAATGTTAAGTTGTGAAGATATAACAAATATAATTTGCACAGATGAAATAGAATGTAATTTTAAAGTAACAGCAAAAGTAAGTAAAATAAAAGAATTACAAGAGCAAATCAATGCTCAGGGAGGAGAATAATATGAATAAAACCTTGAAAGCCTTGCGAGAGTACACACACACACACACACACACACAGATAGTTTAAAAAAGAAAAGAGGTGTCGCTTAAATGCAGATGCCTCTTTTAAAAAAGTTAGAATTAAGATATAAAAATTTAAAAGCTCAATTTCCAAAAGGACAAGCTTCTGGAGAAAACATAACAATAAATGATAGTAGCAATTTAGAGTTTGATAAATTCAACATCTTAGGAAATAGCTATCAAGAAACAAGAGAAAGTTATAATTTATTAGATTTTAGGAATGCAAGAGGTGGAACAGACAACTTAGGAAAAAATATTACGGTAACAATAAATAAAGACGAAGGAACATATACCATAAATGGAACTGTTGAAAATGATACCGTAGTAAATATATGGTTATTAGGTGGCTATTGGAATGAGACACCTTTGTTTACATTATCAGCTGGCCAATACTATATAAAAGATATTATTCTTTTTAAAGCAGACCATTCATCATATACGGGGTTGATGACTTTGTCTCAAGATTTAGAAGTAACAGCTGTGAGAGTTCCAAATGTAGTTGCAGGACAAACTTATACAAATCAAGTAATGTATCCTATGATAGCAAAAAGTGATGTAGAAGTACCTTGGATACAATATGGAGATATGCCTAGTCTAGATTATCCAAGTGAAATAAAAAGCTGTGGAGGAAATATTAATTTATTAGATACATCATCAATAGGAACACAATTAGTTGATGGAGTTACTATAAAAGAAAAAGACGGATTTATAACTTTTAATGGTACAGTTAAGAATGGTTCATCTATGATTACAATACCAGTATTTCTAGAGGTTGGTACTTATACATTTTCTATGTCAGGCAACCATCAAAGACCAGGTTTTACTCTTAGAACTGAAAATGACATTTGGATACAAAATATTTTAGGAGAACTTATTAAAATTGAACAAGCTGGAACATATCATATATCGTTAAATTTAGGAGCTTCTGGATTTATATATAAACCAGAAGGAACTGCTTTTAGATTAAAATTAGAAAAGGGTACAGTAGCAACTTCGTGGAATCCATACAGTAATGGATATGGAAATATAAATCTTGTAACTTCTAATAAAAATTTAGCTTATAACATTCAATATGTTAGTACAAAATCTCAATATGGAGTTTGTATATCAGGAACATATATTTTAGAAAAAGACAAGTTTTATGCTGTATCTTTCAATACCCCCAATTCTGGTGCAAGAGTTTATCTTAATGCTAGTGATTATAGAGGATATAAAAAAATTTCAAATATTTATGACTTTCCATGTGATGGCAATAGACATTCTTATATTATTCAAGCTACGAGAACAGGTAGGACTACTTATGCTGGTATTATAAATAATTCAACTGCAGTTGAATCAGGCTTATTATCAGATTTTATGATAGAAGAAGTAGATGGCTCAAATGGGAGAACGACAGATTATGTTGAACATCAAGGTCAAGATATATCAATACCAGTACAGAAACCTTTTAGAGCAGTAAATAATTATAGAAATTGTTTCTTTTTCCAAAACAATAAATGTTATGAAAAGCATATTATAAGAAGAAGAATTTTAACTGGAAATGAAGGCTGGCAATATTATGCTGGTCAAAAATATTTTTATCTTATTGACGCTTTGCCGGGAGTAATAAGGAAAGATACACTTTCTAATATTAACTTTATGAGTAATATGTTTTTAGATTTAAATATATATGATGTAACAGATATTAGCAAATATCCACAGTATGAATATTCACAAATAGCATATTTAAAGCATATGAGTGATTACAGAATATCAGAAATTGATATTCATGTGCCAGAATGTGAAGATGATGTATCTGCTTTTAAAGCTAAACTACAAGAATTTTATAATGCAGGAACTCCACTATATTTTGATTATATAGCAGATGAGCCTGAATTAATAGAATGCAATGCGGAACAAACTAAAATATTAAATAAATTAAAAGAATTACATAGCTATAAAGGGACAACAAACATATTTTCAACAGATGAAGTAAGTCCAGTATTTGAAGTTGAGTATTCAAAAGATTTAGAAAGTATATTAAAAGAAAAAAACAGTTTATAGGCTGTTATTTTTTTTGGGAGGAAATATGAACATAGTAGAAATCTTAAAAATAGCAATTACATGGATAATACCTACAATTTTAACAGGAATATCAAGTTATGTTTACAAAGAATTAAAAGAAAATAAAGAATCAAATGAGGCAATGAAATCTAGTATGTTGAGTTTGATAAGAAGTCAAATTGTAAGTAAATGTGAAAATTATATTAAATTAGGTTATATGCCAGAGTACGCAAGATATTGTTTAGAAGATTTATTCAAGCAATATAAAATCTTAGGAGGCAATCATGGAATAGAAACATTAGTAAATGAGTGTTTTAAATTGCCTCCAATAAAAAAGAAAAAAGAAAGGAAAATGAAAGATGAATAAGAAAAGAATGGTTATAGTAGCAATAGTAACAACAGTATTAGCTATTGCCACTGCAATTTTTAGTATTAAATATACAGATGCAGATATTAACAAAATATCTGATGGAATTGAAACAATTACAAATATAATTGAAGATAATTTATCAACTACTGAAATTCCAGAATTAACTGAATTAGATGAACAAACAATTGAAGTTCAAGAAACAGAATCTGAAGCTTTTGAAGAACAAGGTGAGATTGCTTATAATGGCTCTACAGAATTACCTTATGTTTACTTAGAAAATTATGCAGGTCTTACATATTATAGTCAAATAGATTCAAGATGGAAAAATCACATTTATACAAGCATTGGAGATTCTTCCCAAACAATAGGAACATCAGGATGTGGACCTACATCTGCGGCTATGATTGTATCAAGTATAAAAGGTACAATTACTCCAGATATGATGGGAGATTTATTTGTAAGTTATGGATATAGAAGTTCAAATAGTGGAACCTATTGGAGTGCTTTTAAATGGACAGCAGATGTGTTTGATATAGAATATTCTGAATGTAGTTCTTTAGATGAAGCAGTAGAAAAATTAAGAAATAATCATTATGTAGTTGTTAGCTGCAATCAAGGATTATTTACTTATGGAGGACATTTTATTGTATTAGTTGGAATAGAAGGAAATACATTAAAAATATATGATCCATATTTGTATGCAGGAAAGTTTGAAACAAGTACAAGAAAAAATAAAGTAACAGTATCAGGAAATACTGTTTATTGTACTATAGACAATTTTAGAAATTATGCAAATGCAAAAGGATATTTCTGTTTTAAAAATGACAGAGAAGAAGTAAAAGATAATCCAACAACACCAGTTATTGATAATAATGTTACAACAGATATAAAAGATGTTAATTATAAAGCAAAAGTTACAGCTAATAGTGGATTAAACATCAGAAGCGGAGCTAGCACATCTTATTCTATTGTAGGTGGATATAGTAAAAATACAATTGTAACAATAACATCTGAGAATAAGAATTGGGGAAAAACGAACTTAGGATGGATTTGCTTAGATTATACGACTAAATTATCTACAAATAATAGTTCAAATTACTTAACAGGAAATTATCGAGTAACTGCCTCAGTTTTGAATGTCAGATTTGGACCAGGAACCAATTATAAAACAAAGACATATAAACAGTTGTCTGCGAATGCAAAAAGCCAAAATAAGCGATGTGGCAATTATTATTGTAACGGTTATATGAAACGGTGTAATATGTACTGTAACTCAAGTAAAAAATAATTGGGGCTTGACAGCTAGTGGATGGATATGTTTAAATTATTGTAGTCGAATCTAAAAGTTATTATTATAACATCTTGACAACAACATAATAGATCATCTTGATTTATTTATTACAAAGTGATATTATTGATATGAATTGTTTGACAACATTTTGACAACATTTTGTATAAAAAATATGCATAATATACACAATATGGACAATAATTTTTTAAAGGTCAAAATGTAAAAATTGCTTAGATATCAGCACTCCCATAATAATATGCCTATGTAGCTCAGTCGATAGAGTGCAGCCTTGGTAAGGCTGAGGTCACGGGTTTGATTCCCGTCATAGGCTCCATAAGATAAAATTACACTATAACAAGGTTTGAATACATAATTATTA